>NZ_LBFA01000005.1:0-58983 GCF_013363265.1 Marinitoga sp. 1138 | reverse complement strand
TGAGAAATCTTCTGCACTTACTGGTGTTTTTACTAAATCTTCATACTCTATCTTTTTGCCTTTTATGTATTCATACAAAAAACTTGGTGAGCCACTTTCAAACCAGTAGTTTCTAAGTTCTTTTTTCTGGAAAAATTGTAATATCGAAAATGGATTATATACTGTATGTTCTCCATCAAATGAGAATCCATTATAATATCTTTTCATTTCCTCTAATAATTCTTTTTTTGTTATTCCAAACTTTTTTGCCGTTTCTTCTATATGTTCTTTAAAATAATATTCTAACTCTTCCTGTGTATATCCAAACATCTGTGAATATGCTGTATCTAATGATATATCGTTTAAATTGTTTAATGCTGAAAATACTCCTGTTTTGGTGAATTTTGTGATTCCGGTTATGAATACGAATTTTATATATTCGCTATTTGCTTTTATTTTTTTATAGAACTCCCTTAAAAATCCTCTGAACATTTCAGCTTTTTCCTTATCGTTTATATGTTCTAATATTGGTGCTTCATATTCATCTATTAAAATCACTACTTTTTCTTTTTTTGAAAGTTTCATTATTAATTCGTCAAATGCAAATGTGTAATCTGTTTCGGTTATCTCTATTTCGTTTCTTTCCCCTTCCTGTTCTATCATCTTTACCAGACTTTTTTTGAATTTTTCTTCGCTCTCCGTTGATGACTTAAACAAATTTAATCTTATTATTGGATATTCTTTGAAATCCCATTTATCGTATATATATGTTCCTTCGAATAATTCTTTTTCTCCTTTAAACAAGTAATATAATGTTGATACTGTTAAACTTTTTCCAAATCTTCGTGGCCTTGATAAGAATGTTGGTACTCCAGAATATACCATTTCCCATATGTATTTTGTTTTATCTACATATATATAATCTCCTGTTATTATTTCCTTATAATCTTCTATCCCTGTTGGTAATTTTTTCATCAATTCCACCTCCAGTATTTATCCTATTTTATTATATCATATTGCAATATGATGTATTAACTTTTTTGGAATTCTTTACTTTTTGAAATTTTTGTAGTATAATATACAAAAATTATTATAAAGAGGTTTTGTGTATGGGAAATTATTATAATAGAAATATAGTTGTAAATACAAATTTTAATAGAGTAAATTGGTGGTGGACGCCCGGTGGGTGTCTACTGCTTTGTCATGCTTCGGAAAAATGAGGCATTAAAGCGAGTGATTATTAATTAATGTAGGCAGTCACCGGATATCCAAATTGGATATCCGGTTTTTTTATTTTAAATTACAAATTTGAAAGAAAGGGGTTGATTTTATGGGTAAAAGAGAAAGAGTTTATTTGTCTGTTGAGGAGATGCCAAAATACTGGTATAATGCATTAGCTGATTTGCCATTTGAACTTGATCCACCTTTAAATCCACAAACTAAGGAAATAATGAAACCAGAAGAGTTAGAAGCTATTTTTTCAGCTCCTGAATCTTCCCATGCAATTGCTGGTGCAATTAAGGAAGCAATTGAAGCAAAAGAAAATAAAGAAGAGAAGGTTATTGTATTTACATTGTCCGGTCATGGGCTTCTTGATTTAACAGCGTATTCTTAATAAAAAGCCAACCATGGAAAATCATGGTTGGCTTTTTTATTATTTATTTTGATTAATTCCAACATATACAGTTACTTTTCTTTCGATTACACTTTCATTTGTTTTTACAGTATAAATTAATTGATATTTTCCTGGAATTGATAAAGTTACAGGACGATCGTAAGGTGAGAGGTAATATACTATAGCCTTTCCACCAGCATTTATGTATATTCTCCTTTTGTCGGAATTTTCATAGTTGAATACAACTGTGTTTTTATCAAGATTAATGAGTCTTAACGAATATCCCGTAATTTCAATAAATCTTTCTTTTTTGAGGTCTTTGTTATTGATATAAAATATTCCCTGAAATTTTTCATTTACTGGATAAAAGAGATAAGTATCCATTGACAGACTTATGTTTTTTAATTTTGTTTCAATTTTATCTGTAATTGGGAACGGAATATATACAGCCTGATTAAATTGTTTTGAAACGAAATATAGATCATATGTTCCCTTTTCTATTCTTGGTATATTAAAATCATTTACTTTTTTCTCAAGAGATTTTAATGTTAAATAACCAAAATCTACAGGAATTTCTTTTATTAATTTCTTTTTTTTGGTATATATTTGAATTGTTCCTTTAAATTCAAATTGTCTGGTTTCTTCAGAATAGTTTCTTGCCTCTATGATGAGTTGAGGATACTCATTTTCAAGGAAGAAGCCTTTTTTTAGATAGACATTATATCTAACTGTATGTATATAATCTATTTCTTTGTGCAATTTTATTTCTTTTCCATTTGAATTAAATGTGGAATATATTATGTATTTACCGTCAGGAATTTTTGAAAGAGGGTTTATATTCATTAGATCAAATATTTTTTTTGTTTCATATGGCGATAATTGATATTTTATTATTTTTGGATATTCGAATTTATAGAATGTTTCGCTTGAATCTCCTGTTATTTTGTAGATTATAAACTTAAATGAATCTATTTTTACATCTATTGGTGAGGTAGTACTATTGTTCATAGAAACAGAGACTGTTAAAGGATCAGGGTATGTGTATTTGTCTGAGGAAAATATTGAATAAGAAATTTTGTCAACTAAAACATAAAATCCGAAATTATATCGAGGAAAATATTTTTTTGAAATGAATATAAAAGCTATTGCGAGTATTGAAATAAAGATAATAAGCATATTGTTTATTTTTTGTCTTCTTTTTTGAATTTGACGCAATTTATCTTTTTTTGCTTTTTCCTCATCTAATTTTTTCCATTCTTCAGGACTTTTTGAATAATAACCCATTATATCATCCCCCTATGCTAGTGATGAATTGATTGTATTCTTCTGTATCTATTTTTCCCTGAATTAATAATCTATTTAGCTGAATTTCTGGTGATATATAAAAAATGGAGTTTTTAATTTCATCTATTTTGTTAGAAAGAATCATTTGTTTTGTATACTCATTTATGTGAAGGATTTCGAAAACAGGAATTATGTCAGAGTATCCAGTGTATTTACAGGTTTCGCACCCTTTTTTATTACAAGAACAAAGTATTTTTACAAATCGCTGATTGTAGATAATTTTTAAAGTGTCAAGAAGATATGATTTATTTAATCCTAATAATTCTAATCGTTGAATTGCATTAAATACATTATTTGCGTGAATTGTTGAAAATACATAATGTCCAGTCATTGCTGATTCAAGAGTTAGCTTTGCAAATTCATCTGTTCTTATTTCTCCAGTCATTATTATGTCTGGATCATGACGTAATATATTTTTTAATATAGAAGTTTTTTGAGAATCATTTTTTATTTCAATTTGTTCTGCACCGGGAATTATATATTCTAAGGGATTTTCGATAGTTATTATTTTTTTAGTTTTTTCTTTTAAAAGTTGAAGTATTATAAAGGCTAATGAGGTTGTTTTTCCGCTACCTGTTGGCCCTGAAAAAATAATTAAACCATCTTTATGTAGTTTTATTGACTCAATACTTTTTAAGAATTCTTCAGGATATTTAAGATTTTCTATTGTTAAGTCATTTATTGTTTTTAATTTCCTGATTACACAATTTGTTCCGTAATTATTGTTTATCAATGAAACTCTAAAATAATTATTCAAAAAAGTAAAGGACCCATCTGCTGGATCCCTATTATTTATTATGTCTATTTTACTCATTATCTGTATTTTTGTTAATATTTTCTTATATTCATCTTTTTCGAGTTCTGATAATTTTATTAATTCAGTATTATATCTATAATATATTGTTACACATGATTTTTTAGAAGAAAAGTGAAGATCACTTATATTGTTATTTAATAAATACATCATTATATCTTCAAATGAAGATAATCTTGAGGAATTTGTATCTTCAGTTTTTTTGAAAAAATCCACAGTTGAATTTGTAAATAATTGTTCAATAGCAAGTTTTTCCAGTTTACTCTTCATAATCTCCCTGCTGAGCTTCAAGATATTTTTCTAATTTTATTCGTTCTTCATTTGCAACATTGTTTCCAAATAACCTATATACTGCAGGTATTTCGTAAATGTTTTCACCATCATATTCGTTCATGATTTTGTTGTAGCCAGCTGCAACAATAGTTACTTTTAATTCATCTGGTTGCATATCTTCAACTTCAGTAATTCCGTATTTTAAATTTACTTCATCTGTTGAGTAAGAATGAAGTATAGAAGTTACTATTTTTAAATCTTTTAATGTAGGATTTTTACCAGATACATTAACTAATGCTGCTGTTGCATTTTGAACAGAATTTTCAAGGAATTTAGAGTTTAAAGCATTTTTAGCTGCTTCTTCTGCTCTATTGTCTCCTTTACCCCAACCTATACCAAGCATTGCTGAACCTCTTCTTTTTAATACTGATTCAACGTCAGCAAAGTCTGTATTAACAAGACCTTTTTTGGTAATTAAGTCTGAAATACCTGTGATACCCTGGTATAATATGTCATCAGCTTTAGCAAATGCCTGTCTAATTGGGATATCATCATTGTCTTCAAGTAATTTGTCATTTGATATTTTTATTAATGTGTCTACATATGGTTTTAATTTGTTTAAACCTCTGTTTGCGATTTTTTGTTTTGTAGAACCTTCAAAGTGGAAAGGTATTGTAACTACAGCAACAGTTAATATTCCTAATTCTCTTGCAACTCTTGCAATTACAGGAGAGGCACCGGTACCTGTTCCACCACCTAAGCCAGCAGTGATAAATAACAGGTCAGTTCCCTGAATCATTTCACGTATTTCATCAATACTTTCTTCGGCAGCCTTTTCTCCTTTATCAGGATTTCCACCAGCCCCAAGTCCTCTGGTAAGTTCTTTACCAAGTTGAAGTTTGAATTTTGCACTGCTTGCTTCAAGGACCTGAACATCTGTATTAGCTGCGATAAGGTCAACATCTTTTACACCAAGACGAACCATTCGTTCTATGGCATTATTTCCAGCGCCGCCGACCCCCATTACTTTTATTACATATTTAGGTCTTTTATGGAAAATTTCTTTATTTTCATCTGGCATAGGTAAATTAAATGGCATCTTCATTACCCCCTAACAGGATTCTACCTAATTTTGCGAAGAATCCACTCTTTTTTTCCTGTTTTTCTTGAATTCTTGGATTATTTTCAATTACATTTTCTTCAGATTCTTCTATGTATAATTTTGGAATATTTGTACCGCTAAAATATAGGTTAATTGTACCAATAAGTGGTGCAAAAAGAGGATCTTTGTAAATTTCTTCAGCATTTTCAATATAGAAATTGGATGAATTGTTTACAGCAATACCCAATCTTGTTTGCAATCCCATAAAATCGGATATTGTTTTTTCTATGTTTTTGATTCTTGCACCTCCGCCTGTATGAACAACTCCAGCCTGTAATCCTCCAGCAATTTCAACAGTGTTTTCATACTCTAATTTTGCAAGATCGCTGTTTAATTTGTTTATGATTTCTCTTACTCTTGCAAATACAATTTTGTTTAAAAGATTTTGTGTTGTATATTCATAGTGATCACCAACAAGGCTTAAATAATCAATCTTTTTAACAGCTTTTGTATCCTGAAGACATACAGCATGGTCTTCTAAAAGCCTAAGAGCCTCTTTTTCAGAAGTTTTTAATACGTGCATTATATCTTTTAATACATATTCCACACCAACTTCAAAGTCAAGATAGAATTTTGGTATTCCATCTTTGAATAAAAGCATACGTGCTTTTGAATGACCTAAATCAATTATTCCAACTCCTAAGTTTCTATCTGATGTATTGGTTACACCATATGCTGCTGCAAGTGTCGAATCGTATATAGGGATTTCTCCTTCGATTAGATTTTTTATTGTATTTCTAATAGGTGCAAACGAGTTTTCTGGTACCCATACAACATTTATTGTTGAGTTTAATGAGTAATTT
This sequence comes from Marinitoga sp. 1138, assembly GCF_013363265.1. Classification (NCBI taxonomy): domain Bacteria; kingdom Thermotogati; phylum Thermotogota; class Thermotogae; order Petrotogales; family Petrotogaceae; genus Marinitoga; species Marinitoga sp. 1138. The sequence goes on along the minus strand of NZ_LBFA01000005.1, from coordinate 52,993 downwards.
GCTACAAATGCAACAGGGTTTTTAACTCTTTTTTCGTCAACTTCGAAATCTACAAATTTTATATCTAATACTTCTTTATTGGATTCAGAATATTTTTGCTGTATATTTGCTTTTATCTTTTCAAGATCCATTTCTGTTATTTCTTTTGGTTCTGTGAATTCAAGTGTATAATTTTCTCTTGATATTTTTAATTCGTTTGTTGCATATGAAATTATTATTTCTATTTCTCTTGCTTTACTATTTTCCCCTTCAAGTGAGTATATAACATTTTCTATCTTTTTTCTTAATGATTTTACATCCTGTATTTGTCCTTTGACGATTCCTTCAGCACGTTCTATTGCACTTGATATTAACTGAAAATTACCTCTATTTTCTTCAATTGCGATTCCTTTTACATAGTAATTTCCAATATCGATAGCATAAATTACCTTTTTGGCCATTTTAATCCCTCCTAATAAATGCTGATTAAACTACCACCAGAGAGTAAATAATAACTTCCCGGTTCATATTTTTCAAGTTTTTTTAATGTTTGATTTAAATAATTTACAACTTCATCCCATGAGTTATAAAATATTTTGTATTCTGGATTTATATATATAATTTTATTTTTAAAATCTATAGTAGATATATAATTTAATTCGTTAAGAGTCAATTTGTTTATTTTATCTTTGTATTTTAAGAAGTCATTATATTCTATGTTTGGAAAACCTAAAATAGGAATATCAGATATTTTAAAAATATAACCATTTTTGTTTAGTAAAAAATACCTATGATTTATCTCTACAACGCATATTGGCTGAGATATATTATCTAATATAGGACGAACAGGTTTAGAAGGGATAATTAAATAAGATAGTATTATATAAAATATTATAAAAACATATAATACTGTTGTAATAAGTATTATCGAACGTTGAACGTTCATCTTAGATGTCTAACTCCTTAACCTTTAATGCGTGTTCTTCAATAAATTCCCTTCTAGCTGAAGGATCACTTCCCATTAAGATTTCAAGAATTTCTTCTGTTTCTACAATATCATCAATATTAATTTGAATTAATTTTCTCTTTTCAGGATTCATTGTGGTTTCCCATAATTGATCTGAATTCATTTCACCAAGACCTTTATATCTCTGAAGTGAATACTTTTTTCCTTCAAATTCTTTTTTTAATTCCTCTAATTCAGCATCTGAGTATAAATATTTTTCAAATTTACCAGATTTAAATTTGTATAGAGGAGGTTGAGCTGCATATATTCTTCCAGCTTTAAGTAATTCTGGCATAAACCTGTAAAATAATGCTAATAACAATGTTCTAATATGAGCTCCGTCAACATCAGCATCTGTCATTATTATTATCTTTCCATAACGTAATTTTGATATATCAAAGTTTTCGCCAATTCCCGTTCCAATAGCCGAAATTATGTTAGCTACCTGTTCATTTTTCATTAATCTTTCAATATCATGCTTTTCTACATTTATTATTTTACCTCTTAAAGGTAATATAGCCTGGAAATTTCTATCTCTTGCGGTTTTAGCATTTCCACCAGCAGAATTACCTTCAACAATAAATAATTCTGATTCATCGAGATTATTTGATGTACAATCTGCCAATTTCCCAGGTAATGGCGAATTTTCAAATATAGATTTTCTTTTTACCTTTTCTCTTGCTTTTCTTGCACTTATTCTTGCTCTTGCAGCTTCTTTTATTCTTTCAAATATTAATTTTGTATCTTTGGGGTGTGAATCAAGATATTTTACTAAATATTCCGCGACTATATCGTTTACAGCTGCTCTAACTTCTTTACTTCCCAGTTTTGCTTTTGTTTGTCCTTCAAAAACAGGATCAGGAAGTTTAATACTTAATATAGCTATTAAACCTTCTCTGACATCTTCGCCCGTAAAATTAGGATCTTTTTCTTTTAAAAATCCAGCTTTTTTGGCATAGTCATTCATTACTCTTGTAAGTGTTGTTTTAAATGCTGATTCGTGTTCCCCGCCTTCTACAGTTCTTATATTGTTAACAAAACTGAATATGTGAGGATAATCGTTTCTTGTATACATCATTGAAAATTCAACTATTATATCTGAAAAGTTTTCGCCACGAGGATTTTTAAAAGAACCTTTTCCAAAAATTGGTGATTCATGAATAGGTGCTTTTTTATTCTTTTTTATTAAATAATCAAGAAATTCAGAAAGTCCTTCTTTAAAAAGGAATTTTTGTTTTTTATTTCTTTTTTCATCTATAAATTCTATTTCGAGACCAGGGTTTAAGAAAGCCAATTCCCTTAATCTATTTTCTATGATTTGACCTTCAACTTCAATATCTCCATTTTCAAAGATTTCAGCATCAGGTTTAAATTTTATATGTGTACCTGTTTTATTCGTCTCACCTAATATTTCTACTTCAGTTACCTTTTTTCCTCTTGAATATTTTTGATAATAAATTTTTCCATTTCTATGAACCCATACTTCTAAGAATTCTGATAATGCATTAACAACAGATGCACCAACTCCGTGGAGCCCACCACTTATTTTATATGTTTCTGTATTAAATTTACCTCCAGCATGTAAAGTTGTAAATACAACTTCAAGAGTGTCTTTTTTTTCTGTAGGGTGTGGACCAACTGGAATACCTCTTCCGTTATCCATTACTTCTATAGTATCATCTTCATTTATTTTTACCATTATTTTGGTACAGAAACCACTCATATATTCATCAACACTATTGTCAACAATTTCATATACAAGATGGTTTAAACCTGCTTTTCCAATTGATCCAATATACATACCAGGTCTTTTTCTAACAGGTTCTAAACCTTTTAATACTTTAATATCTTCTTGAGAATAATGGCTCATCTAACAGCACCTCCAGTAAATTTTATGCTTTTTATCCTGTCTATTTGCAATGAATTATTAATTTCTTTTATTAATTTATTTTTTTTAAATAGAATTTCCTGTTTTATGTAGTTGTTTTCAACATACAAAAAAAGCGTGGAGGTTTTTAAATCTATATCAACCACCTCCACTGAGGTAAAATTATATTTATCTAAAATTGCTGATATCTTATTTTTTATCTCGTCAAGCAACATAATTTTTTTTATAACATTGTTTTTTGAAGATAATTCATATAAGATATCTTTGATTTCTTTCATATTAATCCCAATATTCGTTGTTTTGTATAATAAAGTCTTTCCAGTAATTTATTAATGTTTCAGTTGTAATACCTGGGGCATTAAAGGTAAAATTAGGAACTATTCTTCTTACTGGAACAATTCCTGCACTTGTATGAGTTAAGAATATTTCATCTGCTGATAATAATTCCCATAATTCAATATTTCTTTCTTCAAAGTCTATATTGAAGCTTTTTATAAGGTCGATAACAACTTTTCTTGTAATTCCAGGTAATATACCAGCTGATAAAGGAGGAGTTATAATTACTCCAGCACTTACCATAAATAGATTTGATTTTGTTCCTTCAGTTACATAACCAAATTCGTTTAATACTATTGCATCATAATACACATTGTATTTTTGTCTTAAATATAATCCATAGCCATTTAGAGAAGTTTTTACATAATATGGAATAACGGGATTTTTTGGTTTTCTTTCTCGAGATATTGCCAAAACAACTCCACTTTCTCTTAAATCATCAACTTCATATATCGGCTCAATAAACGCATAAAAACTTTTATTTTTTGATGTGTATTTGTTAATTAATATTTTTATTCTTATGTCTTCTTTGCAATTAAACTTTTTAACTCCTTCAAGAAGAGTTTCTTTTAGTTTATTGTATTCAGGGAATTCTAATCCCAAAAATATGGCAGATTTTTTTAATCTTTCATAGTGAAAGTTAAGGGCAAATAGATTTTTGTTGTATGTTCTAATGGTTTCGTAAGTAGAATATCCGTTAAATATTTCAAAATCTTCACTTTTATATTCAGTACTTTCTATCCATTCTTTTGAATTATAAAACACTTGATATCACTCCAGTATTTTCAATTTTATTTATTTTTACTTTATGAAAATCATTTAAGTTTATACTATTATTTAATATTTTATGGTATATATAATATTCATCATATCCGTAACTGTATTGATTATCCTTTTTTTCTATAAGAATTTCTGGGGTTATACCAGAGTTAATTAATTTTTTTAAATATTGTTCATTTGAATTTTTTATGTATTGTTGCAATTGTTTCATGCGGGCTTTTTTTATTTCACCTGAAATTTGGTGAGGCATTTTTGACGCTTTGGTATTTGGACGTGATGAATATCTAAATGCATGAACTCTTGAGAATGGATATTTATTAATAAATTCTAATAATATTTCAAAATCTTCATTAGTTTCGCCTGGAAAACCAACAATTATATCTGAGGATATGGAAAAAATATCGTTTATTCTAAAAATCATATCGAATAAATTTATTAGATATTTTTCATTATATTTTCTTCCCATATTTTCCAGAACTTTTGTGGAAACATGCTGGAGTGATAAATGTATGTGTTTTTCGAAAATTTTGCTCTCATTGAGAAATTGAATGATATTTTCATTGATGAAATCGGGATATAAAGAACTAATCCTAAAACGAATTTTTTGGGATTGATATTTTTTTTCAATATCCATTATCAGATTTAATAAATTATAATCTGTTCCATAACCATAATAGGTTAAATTGATGCCAGTAATAATAAATTCTTTTACCCCTTTTTTAATAAGAGAATCAATTTTTTTGAATATCTCATCTTTTGAGACACTTCTTATTTTATTTCCTCTTGCGAATATTATTCTACAATATGTACAGAACTCAAGACATCCTTCTTCAATTGGCAGGAAATATCTTGAATAATTATTATAAGGTTTTTGAGGTAGAAATATTTTTTCATTTTTTGAATGCCAATAATCAAGGTCTACAAAGACACCATTTTTATCTATATAATTTTCTATGTATTTTTTTTCAAGGTTTCCTAAGATTAGATCAACACCATTTTCCAGTAATGATTTCGTATCTGTATGTGTGTAACACCCAACAACAACGACTTTGGTATCAGGTTTTTCTCTTTTGGTCTTCCTTATTAATTGGCGAATTTTCCTTTCGGCTTCAGAAGTTACTGTGCATGAGTTTATAATTAATATATCACTCTTAGTTGATTTGTCATATTCAACAATATAATTTAAAGAAGATAATTTCTCACCAATTACTTCACTTTCAGCCTGATTTAATTTGCATCCATATGTAACTATATTAACTTTTTCCAATATTATTCCTCCAAAATACCCTTTGCTGCTAAACTTAAAAGTTTAATTCTTCTTACAATACCAATAAGCCTGTTATCATAATCAACAACAGGAACTATTTTTAAACTCTTTTTTATTATTACATCGGCAACATGTAAAGCTGTGTCGTCATAATAAACTTTTGTAGGATTTTTATCCATTATTTCTGAAACGGGTTTGTTTAAAATATGACCTAATCCTTTTATGAATTGTTGAGAATCAGGGATAAATGAAGTAGATTGCATTAGAGATAAATATCCCGGGATAGAAGCTTTTATTACCATTGATTCGCTTAATAATCCAACGAGGTGAAATTCGGAATCTACAACAGGCAACGCTGAGTATCCATGCCTTTCACATAAAGTTATAAATCTATCTATAGTTACGTCCTCTGCTAAGGAAGTTACATCTTTTAACATAATATCTTCTACTTTCATTATTTCACCTTCTTTACTTCAAAGTAATTTAGATATTTATGAATCTCTTCTATATCTTCAATATACTTTTCGATATGATGAACTTTGGCAATAGCAGTTGCCATACCAAATTTTGCAGCTTCAAGGTAATTATATCCATTCTTTAATATATAATATATAATTCCTGTCATGAAAGAGTCACCAACACCAAATAAATGAGATCTATCAACATTTTCTTCTAATTTGAATAACCAGATTCCTTCAGGGGTTGCAATTATATCTCCTTCAACATGATAACTGAGAACAGCTAATTTTGCGCCATGTTTTATAATATCTTCTGCAGCATATACATAGTCATCCATTTCTTTTAATTCTCTATCAAAATATTTTTTCTCTCTTCTTAAGTCAATTCTTACTACCATAGGACATGATTTTTCAATTGCCTCGTTAAAATGAGGACCATTTGCTTCCATATATGTTGTAACCCCATTTTTCTTTGCAAGTTCAAACATTCTTGCATAGATATCAACTGGTGCATTAGGTGGAATGCTTCCAGAAATTAAAACATGTTCTACAAGAGAAAGTGAATTTTTATATCTTTGAATCATATGGTTAATATCTATTTCCTGAAGTTTTGGACCACTTGAATTAATTTGAGTAATTGTGTGATTTTTCAGGTCCAATATAGCGATATTTTCACGAGTTTCTTCCTCAACAAAAACAAAGTTTGCAGTTATATTTTTATCTTCGAGTAATTTTTCTAAAAACACTCTTCCAACAAATCCGCCTAAAAAACCCAAGGCCATGTTTTCAACGCCTAATTTACTAAGCATTTTTGATACATTGATACCTTTTCCACCAGGTTCCATTACAGAATTAGATGGATTAGAAATTCTAAACATATGTCCGCATTTAAAGTCTTCTACGATTATTTCTCTATCTAGTGAAGGATTTAATGTTACGGTCATTACATCCATAATTTAGCCCCCTCAAAATTATTTGTTATATTCATCTTTATTATACCACAAATGTCAAATTTTGTGAATTTTTAACCATTTTTTTTGAGTTTATTTTTTAGCATTTTTGATATTTCGGTGAAGTATTTACAATTTAGCAAATATGCCGCAACAGCGTATATTATCATTCCTTCAATAACAAGTATAAGTGTGTAGATGTTTGATATATATAATTTCTTTGATATATATAATATTGTTCCCATAATAAATGATGCAATAAAGATTTTTAATACTTCAATTATGTCATTTTTATCAAAATGTGCAAATAAATCCCAGCCCAGAATTATCATACCAATCATTCCTGAAATTGATGTTGCCAAACCAATTCCGGCAGTTCCAAAATATTTAGCAAGTATAATATCGAGTATTATGTTAATTGTAACCATTATAAATGAAATTTTTGTTGGTTTTTTGGAGTCTAATTTTGAATAATAATTTCTTACAAGAATACCGTGAATGGAATAGAAAACAATACCAATAGAATATGCAATTAATGTGTAGGCAGTTGCTGTTGTATCATTTGAAGTAAAGCTACCATGCTGATATATTAATTTAATTATTTCTTTGCTTAATATAATTAATCCAGATGCAGCGGGAATTGTTAAAAATAAGGATATGATTATCGCTTCTTTAAACTCTTTTACAAAATTTTCCATATCATCTTTTGCAGATAATTTAGATAATCTTGGAAGAATAACGTTTGCGATGCTCACAGAAAAAATTGCTAAAGGCAATTGATATAATCTTAATGCATATTGGATAGTTGCAACTCCACCTTCTCCAGTCCAGGTTGCAACATTTGTATCCACAATACTATTAATATGAGAAATGGCAACACCAAATAATGCAGGAATAAACATTACCATTATTTCGTTTATATAGTCTTTTTTTATAACAGGATAATATTTAAAATATTTTTTCTTATGTACGTAAATATAAACAAAGAATAATTGAAAAAATCCGCCAAGGAGAAACCCAATTGTTGGACCTAAAATTTTAATAGGAAAATATACAGAAAATAAAATACCTAATATGGTAAAAACATTGGTTATTGCTGGTGATACTCCCGAGATAAAGAAATTGCTTTCATTATGTAAAATACTGGCAAATATCGACCATATGGAAATAAAAGTAATAAATGGAAATGTGATTTTCATTAAAAAGGCAGAAAGGTTTAAATATTCTTTATCTAAACCACTTCCGAGTATTTTAGCAAAAATTGGTGAATAAAAAAATACTAGAATATATAGAGAAAATGTGATTAAAAATAAAATATTTATTGCGGTGCTTGCAAATAGATCAGCCTCTTTTCCTTTTTTTCTATTGTATAAAGGAATGAATACAGTAGAAAAAGCACCTTCAGCAAATATTCTTCTTAGAAAAAATGGAAGAAGTATTGCTATAATATAGGCATCATATTCTCCACTTCTTCCAAAGTAATATGCGAAAAGCATATCTCTGAATAATCCAAGAAAACGACTTACCATTGTGGCAGATGCAAATATTGCGGTGTATTTTAAAATCCCAGACATTATAACAGCCCCTTTTTATTTACTATTATAAAAGAAAGCCCTTTAATAGGGCTTTTATATTGTTTCAACCATTATACATTTATAGAACAGGTAATCAACTTCTGGATCATTTAATGAATCCAAGAATTCTTTGATTTCCTGAGATTCGGCACCTGGTTGATACCAGAATTTTTTAAATCCATTTTTATAAGCCTCTTTTGTAATTTCTAATCCAATTTTAGGCGGGACAACAAAGTTTAAAACATCAACTTCTGGTAATTCATTAACTGATTTATATGTTTTAATTCCTTCTATTTCATCATAATTTGGAGTTACTGGTAATACTTCATATCCTTTTTTTACAAGGTCTTTTAAGATTTTATATCCAAATTTTGATTTATTTGTTGTGGCACCTATTAACGCGATTTTTTTTATTTTTGATATATCTATCATATTAATTCCTCCTAAAGATTAATAAGATAATATAATAATGGAACAGTTAAAATTGATAATAGAGTACTTACAAAAACAAGCAAATTACCTAATGCAGGATTTATCTTTAATTCTTCAGTAATAAATGATACATTCATTCCAACAGGCATTCCTGCTTCAATTACAAATATCGCTCCAAGAATAGGGTCAAATTTTAATAGTTTTACTATAAAAATGGCGAGAACTGGAAATACAATTAATCTGAAAAAAGTAGTTAAAATGGTATCGTATAAATCATAGATTTTAATTTTTATTTTTGATAAAGAAACACCGATGTTTATAAGAATGATCACAATACTTGCATTTTTTATCATTTCAATTGGTTCAGAAATAACAGCTGGAAAGTTATACCAGAATATATTATTTGCACCTAATATCCATCCAATTAAGAATCCCCATAACATGGGTAATTTAACCATATTTAATAATCCTTTTTTTATATTTCCTGTAAGAATAACTATACCTATTGAAAATGAAAGTAATGTCATTGCAATAACGTAAATTACAGCTTTAGCAATATATTCATCTCCAAATAGTGCACCAACAACGGGATATCCTAAATATCCGCCATTTGAAAACATCAATGCAAAAGATATAATTCCCCATTCAGATTTTATGAGGTTCAATTTTTTTAGGATAAATGGAATTAAAATAGCTAATATAAAAAGGATTATATATCCTGAAAAAAATACTTTCAATTCATCTGATTTTGGTGGATGAGAATTTATTGCTGTAAATGCTAAAACATTTCCTGCAACCCATATTGTAATTTTATTTAGAATTTTATTGTCATATTCTTCAAATGTTTTGCCGAGAATATATCCAATAGAGATTATAATGAAAAGAGGTAATACCCTGAAAAAAGCAAGAGAAAATAACATCTATTCACCTCACTGATTTTATAGCATATACTTCTGTTCCAATTCCTGTTAAAAAGTCGAGAAGTTCAACATCCTGATTAAATAATCTTATGCAGCCGTGAGAAATACGTTTCCCGATTTCCCATGGCTTTGTAGTACCATGAATTCCATATTGTTCTTCTGAGAGTTGTAACCATCTACTTCCAATTCCATTAATTATTGATCCCGGTTTTATGTATTCACCATACCAATATAATGCAGGTTCTTTTTCTTTATACATAATTCTATAATATCCAGGTGGTGTTGCATCGCTTCTTCCAACTGCAGCTGGAAAAGTTAAAACCTTTTCACCAAGATAATATAGATTTAAAATACTTTTATCAAGATCTACCGTAATAACCAAAGGACTTTCACCAAATCGTAATTTCCCTATTTTTAGTAACTGTCCGGAGTATATTTTTTTAGGATCTTTAATATTATTATATAGAACAATTTCACCGGGTTTTACTCCAAATTTTCGGGCGATTTTATATATTGAATCACCTTTTTTGACAAGATAATTGCTTATAAATTCAACTCTATAAGACGCTCCTTTAAGATTAGAAGAACCAAAAAACCAATCTTTTTTAAAGAATTTTATTTTTTTTGAAAAAGAGATTTTATATGTATTTTCATAGGTTATATCGAGAGTGTGAAATCCGTTATCAAGATTTTGTGGAAGATAGAAAATATTATTTTCAGTATTTAATAGTTCAATTTTATTATCAATTTTAATTCCTGTAATTTTGAATTCATTATTTGAATTATTTACAAGAACTCCTTTCCAGCCATCTGGTGTTTCAATTGTTGAAATTTCTGCATTTAAAGGTGTAGAAAAATGTTTTAATTTAATAAAATTATGAAAAGTAAGAGTTTTATGACCATTTAAGGAATCAAATTCAATATTGAATGTGAGAATATCGTTTTTTGAAAAATCATTGATATTAATTTTTATTCCTATATACGATGGAGTTGTAGAATATTCAGGTATTACTCTGAATCCACCTGAATAAACAGATACATGCGGATTTATCATTTTTTCTTTTGTAATAAACTTTAAAAATATAATATTGTCATGAAAATCATCAATACTTAGAGTGTTAGCTATTAATAAGCTTTGAAATATAATCAGCAATATTAATAGCAATATTCTTTTTGGTGTTTTTTTCAACATGGGTAACATCTCCCAATTTATTAAGAATATAAACTTCATTATAATCCACATTAAAACCTGTTTCTGCTTTTGATACATCATTTGCAATAATCAAATCGCAATTTTTTTCTTTGAGTTTTTTCTTTGCATATTCAATGAGATTATTAGTTTCTGCGGCAAAGCCCACTAGTAATTGATTTTCTTTCTTTATTTTTCCTATTGTTTTTAAAATATCAGGATTTTTTATTAATTCTAAGGTTATTGAGTCTTTATCTTTCTTTATCTTTTGTTTTGAAGCATTTTTTACTTTGAAATCAGACACAGCAGCTGTCATTATTATAATATTCATATTTTCGTATTTATCTTTTGCTGCTTCTAACATTTCTTCAGCAGTAGTTATATTAATAATTTCTTTTATTAATGGAGAAGGTTTTAAGTTTGTAGGACCTGAAATTAATATTACTTCAGCTCCTCTTAATGCGAATTCTTTTGCAATTTCATATCCCATTTTTCCACTTGATTTATTTGTTATATTTCTTACAGGATCTATCGGCTCAACAGTAGGACCAGCAGTGATTAGTATTTTTTTTCCTTTGAAGTCTTGTGGAGATAAGAATTTTTCTATATATTCCATGATTATTTCATTGTCAGGATATCTTCCTTTTCCTATTTCGCCACATGCAAGATGACCAACTTCTGGTTCAACAATTGTCCAACCATCATTTTTTAAATTTTTCAAATTTCGTTGAAATGCTGGTGAATCATACATTCTTGTATTCATTGTTGGAACTACTATTTTCGCTTTTTTTCTAAAGGCTAAACCTATTAATGAAACAAGATCATCTGAAATTCCATTCGCAATTTTTGCAATTATATTTGAAGTAGCTGGTGCAACAACAAAAACATCGCTTTCCATTGAAAGCTGTGTGTGGGGAATCCAACCATCTTTAACTTCATTAAAGTAATCACTATAAACTGGACAATTTCCAACAGCAGAGAAAACTACAGGTGAAATCATTTTTTTTGCATCTTCTGTCATAACTATATTAAGTTGTGCATTTGTTTTTCTTAATCTTGATGCAAGATCTACTGCTTTGTATATAGCAATTCCGCTACTTACGCCAAGCGTAATTTTTTTATCCTTGAATCTGTTCATTTAAAAACACCTCTGTTTTTTTAAGACGAGAAATTGTTTTTTCTTTTCCCAATACGGCTATTGACTCAAATAATCCCGGAGTCACTAACTTTCCCAATACAGCCCCTCTAATTGTTTGAAATGTGTTCTTTTTGGAAGTGATTTTTAAATCGGCAATTTCTCTTATAGTTTTTTCAACGCTTTCTATTGTATATTCTTGTAATTCTTCAAATTTTGTTATAGTTGTTTTTAAAAGTTCTGGTGCCCATTCTTTTTTTAGAAACTTTTGTATGTATTTTTCATCATAATCATAATTGTCGTTGAAAAAGTTATATGAAAAATCTTTTAATTGTTTTAATGTGTTAATTTTTTCTCTTGAGATTTTTATTACTTCTTTTGAAAAATCTATGTCTTTTTCCAGCATATTAATAAATTCAATATCATTAATATATCCAAGCCATTCTTTAAGTTCAGAATATAATTCTTCTATATCCAATAATCTTAAATGTTTTCCACAAATCCATTCAAGTTTTTCATAATCAAATATAACACCTTTGTTAGAGATTTTTTCCGGAACAAAATTATCTATTTTATCTTTGAAATTAAAGATTTCATCTTCTATTGTCCAGCCCAATAAAGCAAGGTAGTTCATTAAAGCTGATTTTAAGTAACCTTCTTTTCTAAAAAAGTCAACAGTGGTGCCTCCATGTCTTTTGCTTAAAGGTTTTCTGTCATTTCCAAGGATTAAAGGGATATGCATAAATTCTGGAATATTCCAGTTAAAAGCCTGATATAATAATATCTGTTTTTGAGTATTTGAAATATGGTCTTCACCACGAATTACATGAGTAATTTCCATATAATGATCATCAATTACAACGGTAAAATTATATACGGGAATTCCATTTGATCTCAGGATTATAAAATCATCAATATATTCATTTTTAAATTCAATTTCTCCTTTTAAAAGGTCATTGAATCTTACAGAACCTTCTTTATTTATTTTAAATTTTACAACAATAGAAAAATCTTTTGTATTATATTCTTCAGGAAATTCATATGATTTGTGTATAACTTCTTCACCCTTATACACAGCATAATAAGCTTTTTCTTCTTTCAATAATTGATTTATATGTTCTTTATAAATTTCCAATCTTTCGCTTTGTCTATAAGGACCAAAATCTCCCCCTTTATCAGGTCCCTCATCCCAGTCAAGACCACACCATTTCATTGAATCAAGTATTTCATTTTCAAATTCTTTACTTGAACGTTCTAAATCTGTATCTTCAATACGCAGAATAAATTTTCCGTTATTTTTTTTTGCATATAACCAGTTAAATAAAGCTGTTCTAACTCCGCCAACATGTAAATGCCCAGTAGGGCTTGGAGCAAATCTTAGACGTATCATTTTTCAACCTCCATTTTTTTCAATAACTTTTCAAGTTCTTCTATGGTATTTACAGAATAAACTTTTGCTGTTTTTCTATTGTCAAGATATGTATTTTCTATTAAACATTTTTTTATTCTATCAGTCCATCCACCTGTGTTATTCATTAAAATAATAGGTTTTCCGTTTGCATATGCACCCAATAATTCAATGGCTGTACCAATTTCACCACCTATGCTAATAATTACATCAACGCTTTTTACAAGAACAAATGATCTCATTGAAAAATCCAGGCCGGTTTTTATGTGGTAATCTATATATTGATTTCCATCTATTTCCCAGGGAAGAATTCCCACAGTAACTCCGTTGCTTTCTTTAGCACCTTTTGAAACAATTTCCATAATTCCATTTCTTCCACCGCTATATAATATCCATCCATTTTTTGCAATCATTTTTCCAATTTCAAAGGTAATTTCAGAAAGATTTTTAATTTTTTCTTCGGTTAATTCTCCCGAATATCCAATCACTCCAATTTTCAACATTTATATCACCAACCCAGATAATTTTCAATAACTTTTTCATCTTTTAAAACTTCTTCAGGTTTTCCATGAGCAATAACATTACCTTTATGAACGACATATAATATATCAACAACTTCAGCAATTTCATCAACATTGTGATCTGTAACAATTACACCTAACCCTCTTTTAGAAAGAGATTTGATGATTTTTTGTATATCTTTTACTGTAATAGGATCAATTCCTACAAACGGTTCATCGAGAAGAATAAATTTAGGTTTCATTAGCAATGTTCTTGCAAACTCCAATCTTCTTTTTTCACCACCGGATAAGGAGTCAGCAATTTGATTTTTAAGTTCTAATATTCCAAATTCGCTTAATATATCTGTAATGATTTTTTCTTTGTTTTCAATTTTTAACATGGAAGCAATTAAATCCATGTTATCCCATACAGTTAAATTTCTAAAAACAGAAGGTTCCTGTGGAAGATATGCAATTCCATTCTTTGCACGTATATGTACAGGTAAATGAGTTATTTTAATATTGTCCAATAATACCTCACCGCTTTTAGGTACTACAATACCAAGAATAGTTTTAAATAAAGTAGATTTTCCGGCACCGTTGGGACCAAGGATCCCAACAATTTCACCAGTGCCGGCTTCAAAATCTACTCCATTTAAAACTATTTTTCTTCCATACTTTTTTATAATTTTTTTGCAAACAAGTGTATGTTTTTCCATCGAATTAATTTGCACCCGCTGTTTTTAACATTTCAATAATTTGCGGAGTTATATCTACTAATTCATCAGCATATAAAACTGATGGTTCATATAATACTAAGTTGTAACCATTATCTTTAGCGTATTTCACTATTTTTTCTTTTACTTCTGCTAATAATTCATTTGTCTTCTTTGTGTATTCATCCTGAATAGCTTTTTGATATTCATTAATTCTTAACTGTAATTCCTGTTGTTTTTTTACCAATTCATCATTTGTAGCACCTGAGTTTTTTAAGTCTTCAAATTCTTTTTGTAATTTATTGATTTTTCCCTGATAATACTGTAAGTCGTTTTTGTATTTTTCCTGTAAGTCCTGCCATTTGTAATAGGACTGAGTTACTTTTTCCATTTGTACAAATGCTATTTTTAAGTTTTTCCCTGTTTCTCTGGAATTTTCAGAAATTCCAATTTTAGGAATAAATAAAAATGCTGCAATAAGCGCTACTGCCACTAAGAGTTTTGAAGTTTTTTTCACCAAAAACACCTCCTGAAAAATTTTTAATCTCTGTATATTATATCATTATTTGTATAATTTAAAAAACATTTTTTTTGAAAAAAGATTATTTATTTCTTAATTTATAATACATGAACTTGAATAATAAATTGATATTAATCTTAACATTTTAGTATTATCATAATAATACCCCTATCCTCCTTAAAATAAATTAAGGAATTTCGGAGCGTAAGCTCCGTTTTTTTTATGTGGTAAAATGATATTATATTCTGTAAAAATTGTGAGGTGATATAAATGAAAAATGAAATATATGTAATAGGTCATAAACGTCCTGATACTGATAGTATTGCTGCTGCAATATCTTATGCTTATTTAAAGAATCAAATAGATAATGATAATACATATAAACCATATAGACTGGGAGATATAAATCCTGAAAGTAATTTTGTTTTGAATTATTTTAGCATAAATAAGCCGGAATTATTAGAACATGTATACATTCAAGTAAAAGATGCAATGGTAAAAGATGTTGTTTTAGCTAAAAGAGAATCAACAATATTTGAAATTGGAAACACGATGTTAGAGAAACATGTTAAGAGTATCCCAATTGTTGATGAAGAGAATAAATTAATAGGCCTTTTAACTGAAAGAGAATTAGCCAGAAATTTTTTGAAAGAAATACAGAATTTTACACTTGAAGAGAATCCTCCAAAGGTTAAAGATATTATAAAAACAATGGATGCAAAATTAATTGTTGGAGATGAAAATAAAAAATTAATGGGTTGTCCAACAATTGGAGCAATGACAGCAGAAGAAGTTAAAAGATACTTAAAAAAGAATGATGTATTGATAACAGGAAATAGGGAAGATGTTCAAAAAATAGCACTGGAGAGTGGAGTAAGCTGTTTAATAATAACAGGGGATTTTATTCCTTCAAAAAAAATAATAAATCTTGCTGAAGAGAAAAATATTCCGATAGTTGTAACTCCTCATCCTACATATGTTGCAGGGAGGTTATTACGTCTAAGTACTCATGTGGAAAGAATAATGAGCAGAAATCCATTAACCACATCACCTGATGAAATACTAAAAGATTTTGAAGAGGAATTAATGCAGGATAAGAAAGGTGTTGCGGTTGTAGTAGATAAAAATGGATATGTAAAAGGTATTATAACAAGACATGATTTGATAAAACCAAAACAGAAAAAAGTTATATTAGTAGATCACTCGGAAAAATCCCAAAGTGTAGAAGGAATTGAAGAAGCTGAAATTCTTGAAATTGTGGATCATCATAGATTAGGAGGATTGGAAACAGGGCTTCCAATTACTGCTCATATTAGACCTGTAGGATGTACAAATACAATAATATGGGATTTATATAAAAAACACAATATTATTCCTCCAAAAGAAATCGCTGGTGTAATGCTTTCAGCAATATTATCAGATACCATGCTTTTAAAATCACCTACTACTACTGATGAAGATAAAAAAGCAGTTGAAGAAATTTCAAATTTATTAAAACTTGACGCTATAAATTATGGTATAGAAATGTATAAAGCTAAAACTGATCTTGAAGATTTTAGTGAAAAACAAATTTTAACAATAGATTTGAAAGAATCAAGATTATCTCGCGGAACCATTGCAATTGCTCAAATAGAGGTAATTGATGTAGAAAGTATTTTAAAAAGAAAGGATAAGATTTTAAATGAGATGGAAAAAATTGTAGAAGAAAGAGGATACATCTTATTTTTATTCCTTTTAACTGATGTTTTAAAAGAAGGTTCTTATATATTTGCAGCTGGTCAATATAAATTGGCTGAAAAAATATTTAAACGTGATTTTTCAGATAAAATATCCTATCTTGAAGGAATTGTATCAAGAAAAAAACAGGTAATGCCTCTTGTTTTCAGAAATACTTAGATTTACAAGAAACTCTGTATATCTATTATGGATATGCAGAGTTTTTTTTTATAAAAATACTTCAGATAACATCAAAAAAAACGTTTTTACAATATATTTCTTTGTAAATTAGTTTCAATAAATCATATTTAAATAGAAATAAATTAGAAAATAAAAATTAAAAGTTCTTTTTACTATTTTTTAACATTAATAATCGTATATTTTTGATATAATAAAAAATGAATTAAAAGATGGGGTGATTATATGGATCAAGTATTAAAGGAAAAGTTATGGGATTTTCTTGTTCTTTTTATTACTCTAATTGGAACAATATATATATTTACATCATTTGTTTTAGAATATATAAACAATAACATTATTTTTAAAGAACACTTTTATGGTTTTCTTAAAATCTTTGTAAATACAGTTGATTTAAAAAAGATAGTAATTTTTTCCGCTATTTTGTTATTTGTGATTATTTCTTTAGAAATGATTGCCAATATTTTAATTCTAAAAATATTAAGAGTCAAAATTGATAAAGTGAAGTTTTTTCTTGCTTTTCTTATAATAAATGGATTAACCTCTCTTATAAATATACTCATGTTATATTTAGTTAGTCCGTCAATTAAAACAGTTATTATTTTATATATTTTGATTACTCTTATTAATAATTTTCTGGTTTTTCAGGAAGATTTAGGGAAACAAAAACTCAAATATATAAAATTTCAGATATTCATATTTCTTATAATGAGTCTATTTGTAACTATAATTTAAAAACAGCGCTTTTGAAAGCGCTGTTTTTTTATAGATTATAGAGAACAAGAAATAATTACAATTTCATATTTTCAAGTTGGAAAATATAGAATTTAAGATATTCTGTTTCTAAAATATTATATACTACAGGATGATCTGGTGATTGATTTCCTTTAAATATTTGTCTTAATAATAGTTTATTATCTTTAGCTGCATCGAAAATGATTCTTTTGAATTCTTCGTCATATACCAATTGTGTACATGATGCCGTGGCAAATAAAGAACCATTTTTTGTTATTCTCATAGCTCTTAAATTTAATTCTTTATAACCTCTTATAGCATTTTTTATTGAACTTCTTGACTTGGCTAGAGATGGAGGATCAATAATAACAAAGTCAAAATAGATATTTGCGCCGTCAAATTTTCTAAGCTGATCAAATGTATTTGTTTCATATAAATCGTATTTGTCCTTTGAGATATTATTTTCTTTTAAAGTTTTTTCAAGAACAAATAAAGCTCTATCAGAATAATCAAGGAATGTGACATGTTTTGCACCACCAGATAATGCATGGATACCAAAATTTCCTGTATATGAAAATCCATCGAGAACATTTTTATCTTTAGCTAATTCTTTTACTTTAAGAGCGTTATATCTTTGATCTAAAAAGAATCCTGTTTTTTGTCCAAGCGTATCGGCAAAAAACTTTATTCCGTTGATTTCAAATGGAATCAATTCAGGGCCTGTTTTATATATCCACCCTTCAGTGTATTCGAATTCTTCTATTTTAGCACTTTTTTCATCATCTTTCTCGAAAATTCCCTTTGGATTAATGAGTTCTACTAACGAATCGATAATATGATTCTTGAGTTTATATATTCCAAGAGTATTAATTTGAATGACTAAATAATCATTGAATTTATCTACGATAAGTCCTGGGAAATAATCGCCTTCGCCAAATATTAATCTAAAGGTATTTTCATTACCAAAAATCATTTTTCTATAATCGATAGCTTTTTTAATTTTTCCTTTTATCCATTCTTTATCGATCTCTTCATTCTTTTTTGTTAAAAGTCTAACTCTTATTTTTGAGTTATCGTTAATATATCCTTTTCCAATGAAATTCTTATTATAAAAAACATTTACTATCTCGCCGTTAGCGTATTCTCCTTGAATTTCATTTATTTCATTTTCATATATCCAGGGATGGCCATTTACAACCCTGCTTTTAATTCCTTTTTTCAAATATACATTTGCCATAAAATCTCTCCTTATTTAAATAGATTCATAGAATATTATATCATTTTTTGAAGTTCTGAAAAGCTTTCTTAAATTTTGATTCATCGTATATATTCCATATTTTAAGATTTTCAATAGCCTGATAATACCACATTTTTTCACCGGTGATAAGGTTTATGTTTAATTCTTTTGCCAATTCTTGAAGAGGAGTATTATAATAAACAACGTCATATACGAGTTTAATGTTTTTCAAATATGAGGGTTCTATAGGCAATTTTTCATTAAACATGCCTAACGATGAAGCATTTATAAATATAGATGTATCTTTTAATTCATTGTTTAATTTTTCCAGCGGATATGGAATAATATTTATAATTTTCTGAAATTCAACTTTTAAATTTAAAGCCCTTTCATATGTTCTGTTAATTACTGTGACTTTATCGATACCTAATTTGTATAATCCATAAACAATGGCGCGTGCTACACCACCAGCGCCAAAAATTAATATTTTTCCATTTAAGTTATAATTTGATTCTTTTAATGAATTTATGAACCCGATCCAATCAGTGTTATAACCAATTTTATTGTAAATATTATTTATTGCTTTTAAAACTGAAGCGTCTTCTATAACATCAATATATTTCATTATTTTCTCTTTAAAAGGAACAGTGACATTTAGACCATCATAACTATTTAAAATTTTTTCAATTTCAAAATCAAAAAGTTCAGGATTAATAGTTATAGAATTATAAGAAGAATCACTATTTAGAAATTTAAAATATTCAGTATAAACTTTTTCTGAAAGGGTTATTTTATGAGGAAATTGTAGAATTCCTAATTTAATTTTATTCACCTCATTTTTCTAAAAAGTTTTTAAAATATCATCTACTATAGAATCTGATACCATTCCATAAATGCTGAGTTTTTTTCTAATTCTTTCTCTTATATTCGTTGAAGATATTTCTATTATTGGAGAATCTAAAAAGATATGTTCAATATTATAATTTTCAAATTTTAATTTTTCAGAAAATCTCTTATAAACAACAAGAGTAACATTTTTTAGTAATTCTTTCCATTTATACCATGTATGAAAGCTAATTAGTGAATCTTCGCCAATTAATAAATATATTTCGTCATTATATTTTTCTTTTAAAAATTTTACCGTTTGTAGTGTATAAGAAGGTTTATCAAGTTTTTCCTCAATTCTGGAAATTTCAAATCTTTCAGATGGAAAAGTATTTTTGCACCATTCAATTCGTTTGTCATAATTTGCAATATCTGAATTTTCAAGTTTATGTGGTGGAGTATAAGCCGGGATAATTAAAAATTTATCTGGTTTTAAATAATCATATGCATATTCGGCTATAATTCTATGTCCAATGTGAGGTGGATTAAATGTTCCACCAAATATTACAATCATTTATATCACTCCATATATTCAAATGCGAAATCACCAAGATAAACGGTATCTCCTTCTTTTACACCGACTTTCTTAAGGAATCTTTCTAAACCGCTTTTTTCAAGTATTTGTAAAATCTTCAGCCTTGCATCTTTTTGGTCAATAGGATATTTTTTCAATAACACTTCAACATCATGACCGGTAATTTCATAAACACCTTCATCCCATTTGATAATTTCAAATCTAACTTTTTTAGGTATATCAACATCTACAGGTTTAATTTTTAATTTTATTTTATCAGGAGCATTTTTTAAGGATTCAAGTATTTGTTTTTGCCTATCTATACGCATTTCTTTGATTGTATCCCATATAGTATTTAAAAGTAAATCTATATTCTTTCTTGTAGCAGCGGAAATAGGAATGATTTTTTTGCCCAATTTTTCTTCAAGTTTATTTAACCTTTTTTCTAATTCGTCTTCAGGTAATAAATCAATTTTGTTTACTGCTATGATTTCAGGTTTTTTAGCAAGTTCTTCAGAAAATTTTTCCAATTCCATTCGTATTGTATAATAATCATCTTCAGCTTTTCTTCCTTCGCTTTCTGAAATGTCGAGTATATGCACTAAACAATAACATCTTTCAACGTGTTTTAGAAATTTATCTCCTAACCCAACACCTTCATGAGCACCAGGGACTAATCCTGGAATATCTGCGACAACAAAAGAATTTCCATCACCCATATCAACAACACCAAGATTAGGTATTAAAGTAGTAAAATGATAATTAGCTATTTTGGGTCGAGCTCGTGAAATAACAGAAATTAAGGTAGATTTACCAACATTAGGATATCCTATAATTCCAACATCTGCTAAAACCTTTAATTCTAATCTTAAAACTCTTGATTCTCCTTCGATTCCCTTTTCTGCAATAGTTGGAGCCTGAACTCTGGAATTTGTAAAATGAATATTTCCTTTTCCTCCTTTTCCGCCGCGTGCGACTACAACATATTGATTTGGATATTTAAGATCGGCTATTAATTCATTAGTTTCATAATCATATACAAGGGTTCCAACAGGGACTTTTATTATTAAATCTTCACCGTTTCTACCATACATTTTCTTTCCCTGACCATTTTTTCCGTTTTCAGCTCTAAACTTCTTTTTATGTTTGAAATCCATTAATGTGTTTTTTTCTACAGTAGACATTATTATTACATTACCGCCATCACCACCATCACCGCCGTCAGGGCCGCCTTTTGGAATAAATTTCTCTCTTCTAAAACTTACAGCGCCATCGCCCCCTTTGCCTCCGAATACGGTTATAATAACTTCATCTATAAAATTATTTTCACTCATTTTATCGCCTCCGTTTTGATTTTTTAATATTTTCAGTGTATAATATAAAGGATGGAGGTGAAAATATGGCTATCATAAATGTAACAAAAAACTCTTTTATTATCGCAGAAAGGATACATTCAATTATACCAGAAAAATTCTCCCATTTTAAGCGATTAAAGAAAGAACATAGAAATACTACAAGTCTTGTAGATTTAACCTATGGAAAAAGTGTGAAATCAATATTATTTACAGATAGCGGCCATATGTTTTTATTAGCAATACCAGTAAACAAGATTTTTGAAAAGATAAGGAGAGTGAATGAACAGTGAGCATGCCTATACCAGTTGTTGTTGAATCAAGTGGTAGATATGAAAGAGCTTATGATATTTATTCAAGACTTTTAAAAGATAGAATTATATTTCTTGGTTCAGAAGTTAATGATTATGTTTCTAATCTTATTGTAGCACAAATGCTGTTTCTTGAAGCTCAGGATCCAGAAAAAGATATTTATTTATATATAAACAGTCCTGGAGGTTCTATTACAGCAGGTCTTGCAATATATGATACTATGCAATATATAAAGCCAGATGTTTCTACAATTTGTATAGGTCAGGCTGCATCAATGGGTGCTGTGTTGTTAACTGCTGGTGCAAAAGGGAAAAGATTTGCTCTTCCAAATTCAAGGATTATGATTCATCAACCCTGGGGTGGAGCGCAGGGAACTGCAAAAGATATAGAAATACAGGCTCAGGAAATCTTAAGGATGAAGAAAATGTTAAATAAAATATTAAGCGAACATACAGGAAAAGATGTTTCTCAAATTGAAAAAGATGCAGATAGAGATTTCTTTATGTCTGCTGAAGAAGCAAAAGAATATGGATTAATTGATAAAGTAATAAAAAGTCGAAAAGAAATTAAATAAAATAACATTAATCAGGGCATTTTTGCCCTGATTAATAACATTATTATATGTAAAAATTCAGGGTGCGAAAGCACCCTGAAATAATGGGAAGGTGATATTATTAAAACTCTTACCCCTATGATGAGACAATATCTTGAAATAAAGGAAGATTACAAGGATTGTCTCGTTTTATTTAGACTAGGTGATTTTTATGAAACCTTTTTTGAAGACGCAAAAATAACCAGCGAAGCCCTTCAAATTACTTTAACCCAGAGAAATGGTCATCCTATGGCCGGTATTCCTCATCATGCGCTTGATAATTACTTAAAAAAACTGCTTGATCAGTGCTTTAAAGTGGCTATTTGTGAACAAATGGAGGATCCTTCAACAGCAAAAGGTATAGTAAAACGTGAGGTTACTCAGGTTTTAACTCCGGGTACAGTTGTTGAGGAAAATATGATAGATGAAAATAATAGATATTCGTTATTAATATATCCTGCTAAAAAAGGATATGTTTTTGTGATTTTTGATTTTAGTACAGGTGATTTGTATATAGACACATTTGAATATACTGAAAATGAAATTATGGACTTTATTTCTTCCTATTCATTTGTGCAAGTGTTATTAACAAACAATCTTAGAAATATAAAAAATAATATCAAAAATTCTTATCCAGGTTTGTACGTTGAAGAATTAGAAGATTGGTATTTCAATAAAAATAATATTGATATAGTTAAAGAAAGTTATGGAATATTAAACCCGGATGTTCTAAAATTAAATGATGAAGAAATTTATGCTCTTGGAGCTGTATTTAAATATCTTGAAGTTTCCCAAAAACAAAAAATAACGCATTTTTCATTTCCTAAAAGATTTAAAACATCCAATAATATGATTCTTGATTCAACGACTATTTTAAATCTCGGATTATTACCAAATAAAGAAACTAAAGGAAAAACATTATATGATGTATTGAAGTTTACAAAAACTTCAATGGGTGCAAGGCATCTTCAACAGTGGATATCAAAGCCATTAATATCAAAAAAAGAAATAGAAGAAAGGCAGGATATTCTGGAAATATTTAGAAATGATCAGCTGGTTATGGAAGAATTAAAGGAGTATCTTTCTGCTGTAAGAGATGTTGAAAGAATTGCATCAAGAATTTCTTTAATGAAAGCTACTCCGCGCGATTTAACGGCATTAAAAACAACATTAGAAGTAATTCCATATATAAATGAATTACTTCTAATGTTAGGTCTTGAAACGCTTGAAGAGTTTTTTGAATTAAAAGAATTACTAAATCGTGCAATAGTAGATGAGCCTTCCAATCAAATTGGTAAAGGAAAAGTAATAAAAGAAGGATTTAATGAGGAGCTTGACCAATATAAAAAAATATTTGAAAAATCCTCAGATTTTCTAAAGGAAATAGAAATAAAAGAAAAAGAAAAAACTGGAATTACCAATCTTAAAGTAGGAAGAAATAAAATATATGGTTTTTATATTGAAGTTACAAAAGCAAACAGCGATAAAGTGCCTGGGTATTATATAAGAAAACAAACTTTGGTTAATTCTGAAAGATATATTACAGAAGAACTTAGAGAGTTAGAAGAAAAATTTAGTATAGCAGAAAAGAAGATAGATGAACTTGAAAAGAGGATTTTTGAAGATTTAATAAGGGATTTACAAAGATATGTAAAAACACTTAAAATATTTGCTGAAAATATTTCAAAAATAGATATTTTACGTGGTTTTGCAGAAGCCTCGATTAAATATAATTATGTGAGACCTATATTTTCTGATAATAAATTTATTATAAAAAATGGAAGGCATCCTGTAGTAGAAAGGTTTGTAGAACAATTCACGCCAAATGATATAATGCTTGATGAAAATAAGAGATTTGTTATTTTAACTGGACCAAATATGAGCGGTAAATCTACATATTTAAGGCAAATTGGAATTATCTCAATAATGGCACAAATAGGATCATTTGTTCCGGCTGAATATGCTGAAATGCCTATATTAAACAATATATATACGAGAATAGGTGCAAAAGATGATGTTGTAAGCGGGAAATCAACCTTTCTTGTGGAAATGTCAGAGGTTTCAAGTATTCTAAATAATGCTGACGAAAAAAGTCTTGTTCTTCTTGATGAAGTTGGAAGGGGAACGGGAACAATAGATGGAATAAGTGTTGCATGGGCGACATCCGAATATATATATCAGATTTTAAAATCATATACTATTTTTGCTACACATTATATGGAGCTTACTATGTTGGCGGATTTTTATGATGGGATTTTAAATAAAAGAGTAAAGGTTATGGAAACAGAATCAGGTATAATATTTATGCATAAAATAGAAGATGGAATTAGTGATAAAAGTTATGGTATAGAAGTAGCGAAACTTGCAGGATTACCGGCAGAAGTTGTTTCACGTGCAAAAGAGGTTATGGAAGAAATTTCAAATAAAACTGAATTTGAAAATAAATTAAAGAGTATGAAAAAAATAAAACATAGAAAGTATCAAAAAAATACCAAACAATTAAAACTTTTTTAGCCTAACTATGATATAATATATTTTAGTGTTTTATTAAAATATTTATGAAAGGGGATAGATCATGTTTTTTGACAGAATCAATCTCTTAAGAGAAAAAATGGCAAATAAAGGTTTAGATGGATATTTAATTATTAATATTGAAAGCTCTTCAAAACCATCATCATACTATTTAACAGGATTTACCGGATCTTTTTCTGTTGTTTTAATAACAGAAAAAGAAGTAAAGTTTATGACAGATGGAAGATACATAGAACAGGCTACAAAACAAACAGGAGAAAAACCAATTATCTTAAAAGGAAAATTGGAAGAAGAAATAAAAAAACTTATTGAATTACCTGAAGGAGCAAAAATAGGATTTGAAGCTAACACTGTTTCTTCTCATATATATTTAAATATATTAATGAAATTTGAAAAATATACATTTGTTCCAGCTGAAGAACTTTTATTGGAATTAAGAAGAACAAAATCAATGGAAGAAGTAGAATATATAAAAAAAGCTGTTGAAATAGCTGAAAAAGCTTTGCAAGAAACATTGGATACATTTAAATTAGGAATGACAGAAAAAGAATTTGCAGCAAAACTTGAATATAATATGAAAATTTTCGGTTCAGACACTTATGCATTTGAAACAATAGTTGCATCAGGTCCAAGAGGTGCTTTACCTCATGGGATTGCATCAGATAAAACTATTAATAAAGGTGAATTGGTAGTAATTGATTTTGGAGCATATGCAAATGGTTATAATTCAGATATTACAAGAACCATTGCTATTGGTGAAATTTCAGAAAAACATAGAGAAATATATGAAATAGTTTTAAAGGCACAGAAAGCTGCTGTTGCAGGTGTAAAACCTGGATTGGCATATTCTGAAATAGATAAGATAGCAAGAGACATTATTTCTGAAGCAGGGTATGGTGAATATTTCTCACATGGACTTGGACATGGAGTAGGGCTTGAAGTTCATGAAAGTCCAAGAGTATCTAAATTATCAACTGAAACCTCACAACCTGGTGATATAATTACAATAGAACCGGGAATCTATATTCCAGGAGAAGTTGGGATAAGAATTGAAGATGATGTATTGGTAACAGAAGATGGTTATGAATTATTAACAACTTTTGATAAAAATCTTATTATAATATAAAAAAGAAAAAAGATAGGAGGAATGTGAGAATGGTAGTAGTTGGAGATTTAAAAAAAGGAATGATTATACTTTTAGATGGGGAATTATACAGAGTATTAGGAATGCAGAAACATTTCACAGGTAGAGGTAGTGGAATAATAAAAACAAAATTAAAGAATATAAAAACAGGTTATGTAATAGATAAAAATTTCAACTCTGGTGAAAAGGTTGAAGAAGCTGCTCTTGAATATAGACCAGCTGAATACTTATATCATGATGGAGATAGTTATGTATTCATGGATTTAAACACATATGAGCAATATTTATTATCAGAAGAGGATGTTGCTGATGCTAAAGATTATTTAATAGATAATCTTGAAGTTACTTTAACATTCTATGATGAAAAACCTGTTGGAATAGTATTACCAACAGTTGTGGTGCTTGAAGTAGTTGAAACAGAACCGAATTTCAAAGGAGATACTGCTTCAGGAGGAGGAAAACCAGCAATTTTACAAACAGGATTAAAAACAACAGTTCCATTTTTTGTTGAAGTGGGACAAAAAGTAAAAGTAGACACAAGAACCGGTGAATATATTGAAAGAGCCTGAGAAGGGAGGGATAATATGGCCATGTATGAAAAAAATCAATTTGGTGAATTAACCTTCACTGATAGTGCATTAAAAGAATTGGCCATGAAATCGTATCAATTATTTTTTAAAGAAAATGTTGAAGGTGCAGACTTAAATGAAAGAGATTTAGCAAAATTAATTAAAGTAAATGAAAATGATGATGGAACAATATCTGTATTCGTAAAAACAAAAGCAAAATATGGAGAAAGCATAATAAAATTTGCAAAAGATTTACAGGAATTCTTAAAATCAGAAGTAGAAAAAATGACAGAAGTGCCTGTAAGAAATGTTGATATTGTTCTTGATGGATTAATTATTTCTTCTACGGAAGATAATTATGAAGAATTAGAAGAAGCAGAAAAACCAGAAATTGAAGAAGAAATAGACTATGAAAAAATCGAAGATGAAAATGGGAGTGTTGAAAATTGATTCCAAAAAGAAGATATGTTAGAGAAGCAGTATTAGAAGCGACATTTCAACTTGATTTTATTGAGGGTATAGAATATGAAAATGTAATAGATTTATTGAGGGACCTTTTAAAAGAAAAAAAGGTCCCTCAAAACCTATTTGAAGAAGGGGAAATTTATTTACAAAATATTTTGGAAAATAAAGATAGATATGATGAATATATAAAAAAATATCTTATTAATTGGGATTTTGATAGAGTTGCAAATATTGAAAAAACTATTTTAAGACTTGCAATATTTGAGTTAGAAAAAAGAAAGGATATTCCGCCTAAGGTTATTCTTGATGAAGCTGTTGAATTAGCAAAAAAATATTCCAATGAAAAAAGTGCCAAATTTATAAACGGTATTTTAGATAAAATAGCAAAAGAAGAATTTAAAAGGCTATAGAGGTGGTTGGATGGATATGGAAAACCCTTTGTACCACAAGATACGGGAAATGGATTATGAAGAATTAGAGAGTTTAGCGAATAAAATAAGGAATTATATATATGAAACGGTTACAAAAAATACAGGACATCTTGCCTCAAATCTTGGAGTGGTTGAATTAACCCTTGCACTATATAGAATTTTTGACCCGAAAGAGGATATTGTTATCTGGGATACAAGTCATCAAGCATATATACATAAATTACTAACTGGAAGATGGGAAGCATTTAAAACATTAAGACAGAAAAATGGAATTAGTGGATTTACAAATATATTCGAAAGTGAATATGATTATTTTGGTGCTGGGCATGCTGGCACTTCTATTTCTGCTGCTTTGGGATATGAAATAGGGTTTAAAAATCAAAATATTGATAAGAATATTATCGCTATTATTG
The DNA here is from genome assembly GCF_013363265.1 of Marinitoga sp. 1138. Classification (NCBI taxonomy): domain Bacteria; kingdom Thermotogati; phylum Thermotogota; class Thermotogae; order Petrotogales; family Petrotogaceae; genus Marinitoga; species Marinitoga sp. 1138. Next base: position 24,840 of record NZ_LBFA01000005.1, on the reverse strand, counting down.
GTGATGGTGCATTTACCAGTGGTATGGTACTTGAATCATTAAATCAGTTAAAATCACTTCATTCTAAAATAAAAATAATACTTGTTAATAATGAAATGTCTATTTCAGAAAATGTTGGAGCTATTGCAAAAATTTTAAATAAAGTAAGATTATCAAATGATTATTATGCAATAAAGGAAAAAATAAAAGATACTCTTGAAAGTTCAGAAGTTGGTCAGGATATTGAACACACATTGAAAAAAATACGTGATGGTATTAAACATACAGTATATAATGAAGCAATGAGTATATTTGAAGGTATGGGAATAAAATATTATGGTCCAGTAGACGGGCACGATATAAAATCCCTTGAAAAATATCTTAGATTTATAAAAAATTATGATGATGGTCCATGTATTTTACATTTAAAAACCATTAAAGGTAAAGGAATGGACTTTGCTGAAGAAAATCCAACAAAATATCATGGAGTGAGCAATAAAAAATCAGAAAAACTTTCTTATAGTAAGGTAGTTGGTAATGTTCTTAAAGAATTAGGTGAGAAATATAATTTTGTTTCCTTTACCGCTGCTATGGAGGAAGGAACAGGGTTAAATATTTTAAAGTCCCGATATCCTGAAAAGGTTATTGATATGGGAATTACAGAACCATCAATAGTTACAGCTGCAGGAGCGACGAGACTTGCAGGGACATTCGCAATTGTTGATATATATTCATCATTTATGCAAAGAGCATTTGACTCAATTATTCATGATATAGCTTTACAAAAAATTCCTGTATTATATTTGCTCGATAGAGCTGGTATCGTTGGAGAAGACGGACCAACTCATCATGGTGTATTTGATATATCTTATTTGAGATTGGTGCCAGATATTGAAATATTGACACCATTAAATGCCCAGGATTTAGCTAATATGCTATATACCGTATTGGAAAACGATCTGGAAAAACCTACATTTATAAGATTTCCAAGAGGTGGAGAATATATAGATATAAAAGATATAATAAATAATTTAGAATTAGTGGATGAAAAATGGAAAGTAATAAAAGAAGAATCAAAAGAAAATATCGTTTTTGTTGTTGGACAATTAATTGAAGAATATAAAGAATTATGGGATGAACTTAATGCAACAATTATTGGTGTTAGAAGCGTTAAACCAATTGATGAAGGGATTTTAAAAGAATATATAAAGGATAATACAAATATTTTTATTGTAGAGGAGAATGCGATAAAAGGCGGATTTAATGAAGAAATAAAAACATATATTATAAAGAATAAAATAAATATAGATTCATTAGTAGAATTAGGAGCTAACGATGAATTTATTCCTCAGGGAACAAGAAAAGAATTATTAGATGAATATATAGTAAAACCAGAGTATTTAAGAGAAAAAATAGGAATTACCCATAAAACAAAATGAAAGGGGCGTTGAAAGTGAAAAAAGTTTTATTATTGATTTCTATATTTGTTGTTGCCATTACTGCTTTTACTATTAACATAGCTGTTATGGGAACATATGGAATTACTGCATCTTCTACATCTATTGATATAGCTGGTTGGGATGATACATTTAAAAACTTTGATTATTATACAGTTAGAATAGGTTTGCTCTTTCCAGCAGAAGATTCTCCAGAAATGTCATTTGGTCCATATTTTGGTTATACAGTTTATGATAATATATCACAAACACAATTAAAAGATTTAAATGCAATTATAGAAGATACTGGTTATGAAATCGGGATAATTACAACATATAACACCGATTTTTTATTTAATACAAAATTCAATGTATTAGCAGTTGGTGGAATGCATACAGAAGATGAGTTTAAAACTCTTTCTACAATAATAAACATTAATCTTGGATTGTCATATGAATTTTCTAATTTCAATATTATGTTATTGGGTGGATACGAGTCAAGATATTTCTCTACTGATAATAAAATGGCAACTATCAATTATTTTCCTCTTAATATAGCTCTGGAGGTGTCTTTTTAATAAAATATGAATTCCAAAACATATAAAGATCTTGAAATAGATAAAATACTAAATTTAATATCCTCAAAAGCCTCTTCAAGATATGGAAAAAGATATATACTTGAAGAGTTTGAATATTTCCAAGATTATGAAAAAATTGAAGAAGAATACAAAATAATAGATGAGATTAATAATTATATATATGAATACGGTGAATTTGATATTCGCGGAATCCCTATAATATATGATGAAATAAAAAAAGTTGAAAATGGTACATATTTAGATCCAATTGAATATAAAAGAATTGCTGATTTTCTTTCTCAGACACAAAATTTATATAAAGAAAATAGAAAAAATCTTATTAAATATACTCATTTACAGGATTTAATATTTTCTATTCCTGAAACAGATAATTTTATTGATATTGTATATAAAGCTATTGATGAAGATGGGAATGTAAAAGATTCCGCAAGCGATTTATTGAGACGAATAAGAAAAAGAATAGAAAATAATAAAAAAAGCATTTCTGTAACTTTAAGAAGAATAATAGGAAAATATCAAAAATATGTAAGTATTCAACAGCCTACTGTAAAAAATAATAGATATTGCATAGTTATAAGAAGTGAATATAAAAATAAAATAAATGGTTCTATTATTGCATATTCAGATAGAGGAGTTTCGGTATATATTGAACCGTATGAAGTAGGAAAACTCAATGCTGAACTTTCTGATTTATTTGCTCAGGAAAAAGCAGAAATATCAAGGATTTTAGGTGAAATATACCTTAAACTTGTAAAAATACTTCCCAAAGTAAAAAAAACTATAAGTATAGTTGAGTATATTGATTCATTACAGGCTAGAATAAAATACGCTAAAGAAAATAGATATGTATTTTCAAAACCAGAGAAAAATAAAAAGTATATATATCTTTCCGATATAAGACATCCTTTAATAGAAAAAGAAAAGGTAGTTCCAGTAACTCTAAAATTACCTAAAGATAAGTCTGGAATGATTATTACAGGGCCAAATACAGGCGGAAAAACTGTAGTTTTAAAATCTGTAGGGATAAGCGTTGTATTTTCTCATGCTGTATATCCAGTACCTGCGGAAATGGCGAATATCCCATATATAACAAATATTTTTACTGATATTGGTGATGAACAAAGTATTGAACAAACATTGAGTACTTTTTCTTCGCATTTGAAAAATATAAAAAATATATTGGATAATGCACATGAAAAAACATTGGTATTAATTGATGAACTTGGCACGGGAACTGATCCTATTGAGGGATCCGCTTTAGCAATAGCCATAATAGAAAAACTTCTCGAATTAAACAGCACATTTTTTATTACTTCACATTTATCCGCAGTAAAAATGTACTCTATAGAAAATGAAAGATTATTATCGGCTTCTATGGGATTTGATAAAAATACATTATCTCCAACGTACAGGTTATTAATAGGTGTCCCAGGTGCATCACATGCAATTGATATTGCAGAACGTCTTGGGCTTCCTCATGATGTATTGGTTAAAGCCAATAACTTTTTAAGTAAAGAACAGGTATATGATGAAAAAATAATAGAAAATCTTTCGCAAATATATGAAGAATTAGAAAAAGAAAAAGAATTACATAAACAAAAGCATAAAGAAGTTATACAACTTCAAAGAAATCTTGAAGAACAATTGGAAATAATTAAGAAAAGAGAATTAGAAAAAATTGATGAAGAAATAAAAGAGTATAAGGAATATCTAAAAAATCTAAAAAAAGATGTAGAAAATTATATTTCCATATTGAAAAACGAAAAGAATATAGACAAAATTAAGGATTTAAATAAAAAAATTGAAAAGAAAAAAAGAGAATTAGAAAAAACTAAGATAAAAAACAATAATAAAAAGAATGAAAATAATATAAATATAGGGGATGTAGTATTAATTGGTGGTGAAAAGGCAAAGGTAATAAAAATTTTAAAAGATAAAATACAGGTAAAATTTATTGAAAAACCATTTGAATTGACTGTTTCTCCAGATGAAATCAAATTAGAAAAAAGTAAAGACGAAAAAAATAAAAATCAAAAAAATTCTATGCATATTCCGGTATTAAAACCTATAAAAAATGAAATTGATATTAGAGGTTATACAGTAGAAGACGCAATTCCAGAAATAGAAAAATTCATATCAGATTTAATAGCCTCTAATATGAAAGGTGGATATATTATTCACGGGAAAGGTACCGGAAAACTTGCAATGGGAATCTGGGCATATCTAAGAAAAAATAGGAGAATAAAATCTTTCAGATTAGGAAATGATAATGAAGGGGGTACAGGAGTTACCTACGTGGAGGTGTAAAAATGTTTGCTCTTGATATAGGAACACGCTTTATAGTTGGAATAATATCAGAAATGACAGAAGATGGAGAAATTATTATAGAAAATTTTGCCGTAAAAGAACATGAAAATCGTGCAATGCTTGATGGACAAATACATGATGTTACAAAGGTTTCAAAAGGTGTTGAAAAGATAATTAAACAATTAAAAGAAAACATAGATGATGAATCCAAAATAAAAAATGTAGCCGTTGCTCTTGCAGGAAGGTTTTTAGTAACAACAATAGGCGAATATGAAATGGAAATTTCTAACATGAATTATATTGATTATAATACCGTTAAGACATTGGAATTGGAAGCAGTAAAAGATGCAGTTAAAAATTTAGAAATAGAAAAAAATTTCTATTGCGTAGGTTATTCTGTATTATATTATGAAATAGATGGAGAATGGATAAAAAAATTAGAAGGACAAAAAGGTGAAAAAGCAAAGGCAAAGGTTATTGCAGCATTTTTGCCTAAAAATGTTGTTGATGCAATGCTTGCCGTTTTAGAATTAAATGATTTAGAGCCAGTTCACATTACTCTTGAACCTATAGCAGCTATGAATCTAATTGTTCCGGAAGATTTAAGAACATTAAATATCGCCATGGTTGATGTAGGAGCTGGAACAAGCGATATTGCAATAGCAAAAGATGGAACAATAATCGGATATGGTATGGTTCCAATGGCAGGAGATGAAATTTCTGAAGCCATTTCAAAAGAATTATTAGTGGATTTTAAAACAGCAGAACGACTAAAAAGAGAATTAAATAATCAGGAAAAAGATGTATTTACATACAAAGATATACTTGATTTTGAACAGGAAATTTCAAAAGAAAAAATTCTTGAAATTATCGAACCTGTAGTTGAGGAAATAACTTCAAAAATAGCAGAAAAAATACTTGAATTAAATGGAAAACCTCCAATAGCTGTTATGGTTGTTGGTGGTGGAGGGAAAGTACCGCAATTTATTGATAAACTTGCATTAAAACTCAACCTTTCCAGAAATAGAATTACTTTAAAGGATATAAAAAATATAGAATATGTTGAATTTTTAACTGATGAAACACTTGAAGGAAGCGAATTTATTACACCTGTTGGAATTGCATATGTTGCACATAAAAATGAAGGGAATGTTTTTGCAAGAATTATAGTAAATGATAAGCCAATAAATATGATGCTTGTTGGTGGAGAATTAAGTGTAATGCAGGTTTTATTACAGGCTGGATTTGGAATAAATGATATTGTTGGAAAACCGGCACCTGCGATATCGTATGAAATAAATGGTGAATTAAAATTCTTGCCGGGAGAAAAAGGTAAAGAAGCACCTATAAAAATAAATGGAAAAGAAGCAGATTTAAAAAGTCCTGTTAAACCTGGTGATGTATTGGAGGTTGGTAAACCTCAAGATGGAAAGATTCATTATCCAACTGTGAAAGAGATTATAAAACCTTATAAAATATTTATTGATGGCGAATTATATTCTATCTATCCCAGAGTATATAAAAACAATGAAGAAGTAAATTTAGAAGATATTGTTCATGATGGCGATAAATTTGAAATAAGGAATCCTCTTGTAAAAGAATTAAAAAGCAAATTAAAATCAAAAACAATAAAATTCTCTATCAATGACAAATTTTATGAAATACCTGTTGGTAAAGTATTAATGAGAAAAAATGAAATATTGAATGATTTTGATGAAATATATGATAACGATAAATTATATACGCAAATGGTAGAAGTACCATTAATAAAAGATTTTATAGATGTTAATCCCGAAAAAGTTATGAGTATAGTTTTAAACGGCTCACCAATAGAATTACCTTTAGAAGAAATAATAGTAAAGGACAGAGAAAAGAGAGTAAATATAAACAGTAAAGTATATGATGATATGCATTTGAAAGTAGAAAAAAGAGAAAAAGAAATACGTTTATTGGATTTATTTACTCATATAGATTTTGATGTATCAAATTTTACAAAATACAAAATATATATAAATAACAAAGAAATATTCAGTTTTAATGAAAAACTTAATCCTGGTGATGAAATAAGGATGGAATTTGAATGATCAAAGGAATAGGTGTTGATATCGTTGAAATTGATAGAATTTCTCAAGGCTTAGAGAAAAAAGTATTGCATGATAAAGAATTGGAAATCCTTGAAAAATTTAATGGAGAACGACGAAAAAAAGAATTTGTTGCCGGGAGATTCTCTTTAAAAGAATCTCTTATTAAAGCATTTGGAGAATATATTCCATTAAAAAAAATTGCTATTTTAAATAATGAAATTGGTAAGCCTTATATAATTGAAGAATCAAAAGAGTATCTATTCAAAAAATTTGGCAAAAAGAATATACATATATCTATTTCTCATGAAAAACATTACGTTGTAACTATGGTAGTTATAGAAGAGGTGGAATAAATGATTTTAACATATGATGTAATATTAAAAATATTCTTTGCAACAATTGCCGGAGCAGCAATTGGATATAATCGTGAAAAAATAAATAGACCAGCAGGAATTAGAACACATGCTTTATTATCTCTCGGATCATGTATTCTTACAATACTTTCAATCTATGTATTTTTTGATCCGGTAACAAAAATGGGAGATCCTGGAAGAATAGCAGCTCAAATCGTTTCGGGAATAGGTTTTTTGGGAGCAGGTACTATCTTAAAGAATGGAAATAAAGTAAAAGGTCTTACAACAGCTGCTACATTGTGGGTTGCAGCATCAATTGGAATGACATTTGGTGCAGGAGAATATTTTATAGGATTTTCGGCGTTAATAGCAACATTAATTATTCTATACGTTAATAAATTTTCAAAACACCTAACAGACGAAACAACTATTGAAATTACTGTAAAAGATAATAAAACTATAAAAAGAATACTTGATATATTAAACAATAATGAAGATCTAATTTTAAAGAATGTAGATTTTTCTCAAAAAAATGATGGTTTGTTGTATTTTATATTCAAAGGGATTGAACCAAAAGTATTATCCAAACTTCAGAAACAACTGGCATATTTAGAAGGAATAGAAAATATAAATATAATTGACGAACATTAATGAAGTATGGAGGAAAAAAGATGATACCAGAAGACATAAAAAAGGAATATGAAGAACTTAAAAAAGTTATAGAAAAACATAATTATCAATATTATGTGTTGAATAATCCTATTATAAGCGATACGGATTATGATAAATTATTTAAAAAATTACTTCAAATAGAAAAGAAATATCCTGAAATAATTACAGCTGATTCACCTTCTTTTAGGGTTGGCGGTAAAATTATCAGTGAATTTAAAACTGTTCAGCATTCTATTCCAATGCTCAGTCTTGACAACACATATAATGAAAATGAAATAATAGACTTTGATAATAGAGTCAAAAGATTATTAAACAAAGAAAATGTCGAATATTCCTGTGAATTAAAAATTGACGGTATATCAATAGCCTTAAAATATGAAAATGGATATTTAGTTCAGGCTATAACGAGGGGAAACGGAATTTCAGGCGACGATGTAACAGATAATGTAAAAACTATAAGAAGTATTCCTTTAAAACTTTCTGAAGATGTAACTATTGAAGTTAGAGGCGAGATATTTATGCCCAAAAAAGAATTCTTGAAAATAAATGAATATAGGGAAAGTGAAGGTCTTCAAGTATTTGCAAATCCGAGAAATGCAACTGCTGGAACAATTAAATTATTGGATACCTCGGAAGTTGCCAAAAGACATCTTGATTCATATATATATTATATAATTTCACCGGAAAATTACAATATAACAACTCAAATTGATGCTTTAAAATATTTAAAAAAATTAGGATTTAAAATAAATGAAAATACAAAACTTGCTAAAAATATAAATGAAGTTATCGAATACTGGAAATATTGGACAGAAAATAAAGCAAAGTTAAATTATGATGTAGATGGCGTTGTAATAAAAGTTAATAGTTTTGAAGAACAACAAATTCTTGGAAATACCGCTCGTTCTCCAAGGTGGGCTATAGCATTTAAATTTCCTGCAGAACAGGCTATAACTAAAGTAAAAGACATAAAATATCAGGTGGGTAGTACTGGAGTAATAACTCCCGTTGCCATATTTGAACCTGTTTTTTTAGAAGGCACTACTGTTCAAAGGGCAAGTTTGCATAATTTTGAATATATAAAAGAAAGAGATATAAGAATTGGGGATTATGTAAAAATAGAAAAAGCAGGAGGAATTATTCCTCAAGTTGTTACAGTGCTCGCAGAAAAAAGAACAGGTAATGAAATTCCAATAGAAGAACCAAAAGAATGTCCAGTATGTGGTGGAAAGGTTGGGAAATTAAATCCTGAGGAAGTAGCTATAAGATGTTTAAACCCTTTATGTAAAGCAAAATTAAAAAGAAATCTTGAAGTTTGGGTTTCAAGAGATGCAATGAATATACAGGGGCTTGGCCCAAAATTAATTGACAGAATGGTTGAAGCAAAATTAATTGAAAAAATACCCGATTTGTACAAATTGGACCATTTTAAACTTGCAACATTAGGTCATGGAATTGGGCCAAAGATGATAAGTAATATACTTCAACAAATTGAAAATTCAAAAAATAGTGGATTAGATAGAGTATTATATGCTATAGGAATTCCCAATGTTGGTAAAAAAATAGCAAAAGATCTTGCTAAAAAATTTAAAACAATAGATAATCTTATGAATGCAAATTATGATGAACTTCTTGCAATTGAAGGAATTGGAGAAGATATTGCACAACAGATTTATGATTTCTTTAAAGATCCACATGTAAAAGAAATTATAGAAGAATTAAAAGAAGCTGGAGTTTCTCTAACATATGAAACAGAAGAAAATACAGAAGGTGTCTTTTCTGGAATGACAATATGTGCAACAGGTGAATTGGAAAGAATGCCAAGAAGTAAATTGAAAGAGTTAATTGAAAAAAATGGAGGTATTTTTAAAGATACAGTAACTAAGAAGCTCAACCTTTTGGTAGTTGGGAAAAATGCAGGAAGCAAACTACAAAAAGCACAGAAATTTGGAATTCCAATAATGACAGAAGAAGAATTTTTTGAAAAATATAAAATATAATTATAAAAGGCGAATCCTTATATGGACTCGCCTTTTATATTAGCATTTTCCGATAAAATCTAAAACATCTTCGTCAAACTTCTTAATAGAAGTTGTTAAAATTCCAACTCTTTTAATAGTTTCTTCAACATCGTCTGCAGCTATTCCGTTACCACACGGAATATTTATATTATTTAATGCAAGTTGAGCACTTTGAAGTGCCGTAAAACTTCCAGTTCCTGCTTTTAGCGCACAGCCTTTTTTAGCTCCATCGCAGGTTAAACCAAATAATGTAGAGAGAACATTATTAATAGCGTTTTTTATCTGATCACGATTTCCTCCTTTTAGATAAACTATACCTGCAGCAGCACCAGCTGGCGCAATAGAACCTGCACCACAAATTGGAGTTAAAACTCCTGTATATGCTTTTATATAGATAGTCACTAACATGCTTAATAATATAGCTTTTAATACTTTTTCATTATCATATTTTTTTCCAATTTCAATTACAGGTAATGTACAGGATAATCCTTGATTGCCACTTCCTGCAACAGTCATTACAGGCATTAACTCACCACTCATTCTTGCATCAACAGCAGCCTGAACAATATTTACCGGTTCATAATCAAGTACATTTCCGAAATTTTGAGGATTTTTTAAACCTCTTTCTGCAATACCAGTATTCATTTCAATTGCTTTTTCAAGTAATTCTCTAATATCTTCATCAAAATCTTCAATAAAATCCAAAATTTCATCAATTGAATAATCCTTAATTTTATCAAGTAAAGTTCCACCAGGTTCAAAAGGTTTATCTAAAATAGGTGTCCCGTCTTTTTCTATGTGAACGATATTATCATGTTTTCCTTCAATAATTACCTGAACATTGCTTTTTCCTCTTAAAACACAATTAACCTTTAAACCATTAAAATCCTTATTCACCTTAATCTTTACTTTTCCAAGATATTTATGCGATTCATCTATGCATTTCTGATTAACATTCTTTAAAACTTCAAGGCCTAAACTTGCATCGCCACATGTGTAAGATAATGCAGCTGCAATTTCTAAGCCTATAAATGGAGTTCCAGGAATATTTACTTCAAGACCGTTTTTATATGTATTTTTATCAAGTTCTACTTCTATCCTTTCAACTTCGCCTTCAAAATGTTTTTTAGCAGCTGCAACGGCCAAAGCAACAGCAATAGGTTCTGTACAGCCGTATGCGGGTTTAACCTGATCGAAAAGTATTTCTTTTAACATATTCAACCTCCTATATCTATTTTAATTTAAAAATTGGATTCCTGTGATTCAATAGAGGTAATGTCTATAATTGGAGCAGAAGCAACCATTAAAAAGCCTAAAACTTTTAAAACATTAAATTGTTCTGATAAAAAAATTGCAGATAAAACCGAAGCAAAAATTAATTCTAAAGGCATTAATAAGGCTAAAGTGTGAGATTGTAATTTTTTAAGTGCGAAATAATTTAAAGTTAATGGTACAAATGTTGCAAAAACTGCCAATAAAAATCCTGATAATAAGAATTTGGAACTTAAAGTTTCAAAACCGTTGGTAATTGACATTAAAATAAAGTAATAAATAAATGTTCCTAAAAAAGTGTAAAAACTATTTTCCAGAGGATTTGGATATTTTGTTTTTATATTTTCACTTACAGTAACTACAAAAAGAGCGTTTACAAAAGCAGCAAATAAAACCATTATAGTTCCAAAAATCAGGCTTTCATTTTGCAAAAATGCTTTTTCACCCATATTGGCAATTAAAACTCCTGCAAAAGATAAGCCTACCGCAACTGCATTATAAAAGTTGAGCTTTCTATTAGTAGTTTTCGTTTGTAATAGAGAAACAAAAATAGGGTTGGTGAAATATACTACAGTTGCATAAGCTGGGCTTAGATATTGAAGTCCCAAAAAAAATGAATAGGCAGCTATTCCATAATTAACAATTCCTAAACTGCCAAAAATAAAAAATTTTTTAAATTTAAACTTATACCCAAACCCCATAAATAAAACAAGAGCAATTAAAAAAGAAAAAAAGAATCTTAAAAATAGGATTTGCGTAACAGTAGCACCTAAAGTATAGGAAAATTTACCTAATACAGACGTTATAGATGATGAAAATGCTGAGACTACAGCTAACCAATAATGCAACCTGATCACTCCAAAAATTCAATTTCATCTCCATTATAACCTTTATTGAAAAATTTTTCAATATAAAAAATTAAGTGTATAATCAATTATACTAGATTATACACTTAATAACTAACTCTTATTGTGTATATTTGTAATTTATACTGTTAAAAAGACTCTTTTCAAAAATAAAAAAACAGTATGATTTTCTTGAATTTACAATTCCTATTTTTTTTGATATAATGATATTATAATATTTTGTTATCGAGAGGTGAATGATGGCTATAAGTGATTTTAAAAAAAATAGACTGCTTAGTTTAGCTTTGATTATTTCATTTATAATTATTACAACTATCAGCGTTATTTCTGCTGTATATTATTATAATACAAATTTAAATAAATCACAGGATTATATTAAAAGTGAAAATTCTGTAATCTCAACATTTATTGATGATTACTTTACTGAATTAATACATATCATTGAAACATTTGCCAATGATAAAGATTTTATTAATGGCGGTTTTTCTAAGGAAAGTGAGAAAAAAGTTTTGGAAACATTAAGAAATTATAGAAACGCAAATAAAAATATTGAGTTTATATATACTGGATACAAAAATAAAAAAATAATCATTGATAATTGGGAAGTTCCTGAAGACTATGATCCAACTATAAGGCCGTGGTATACAGAAGGTCTTAAAGATCCGAATTCGGTGTATATTGGAACACCATATAGAGAATATACAAGCAAACAATGGTTAATTTCAACAGGAAAGGCTCTGATAAAAGATGGAGAAGTTGTAGGTGTCCTTTCTGCCGATTGTTCAATAAAAGATTTTGTAAATCTTATTAACAGTGAATTAAGCTATAAAACAGGACAATCTTTTGTAATAAATAAAGATGGAATGGTTATCTTACATAAAGATCTTGAATATATAAATAAAAAATTATTTAATGATTTAAGTGAATTTAAAGGAAATAATGGAATTATTAAATCAACTTTTAATTCGAAAAAATATTATATTGCCTACACAAGATTGCCTTCAACAGGATGGTATGTTATTACAATGGTTGAAGCTTCGGAAATTACTTCGCCTGTTATAAAGGGTGTGAGTTTGTATTCAGTAGTTCTATTGACATTATTAATAGCATTCTTATATATTCAAAATATAGTATATTCTAATTTAAAATTAAAAAAGACTCTTGAAGAAAAGAATAAAGTTCTTGAAAAAACTAATAGAAAATTAACTGATAGTATAAATTATGCCAGGCATATTCAAAATTCAATTCTTCCATCTGAAAATAGTTTAAAAAATTATTTTGAAGATATTTTTGTTTTCTGGAATCCAGCAAATGGTGTTGGTGGCGATTTTTATTGGTTTAAACAAAATGATGACGGATCATATTATCTTGCAATAGTTGATTGTACTGGACATGGAGTTCCAGGTGCATTGATGACAATGACAGTAAATTCCATTTTAAATAGAATAACAGAAGATTTTAATCATTTATCCCTTTCAGAAATACTTAATAGATTAAATCTCATATTTAAAAAAACATTAAATTCAAATAAAAAGGATTTTAGAATGGACGATGGTTTAGAAATTGGTATCTGTCATATAATTCCTGATGAAAACAGATTATTATATGCCGGTGCCGGGATATCTTTATATTATACTAATAATGGAGAAGTAACAAGAATAAAAGGGAAAAATATTGGAATAGGATATAAAAGATCAAAAACACATTATGATTTTGAAGAGATATCGATAGATATAGAAAAAAATATGAATTTTTATCTAGCAACTGATGGATTTGAAGATCAAAATGATCCACAAAATAAGAGATTTGGAAGAAAGAAATTTATACAGTTGCTTCGTGAAATACAAATATATCCAATGGAAAAACAAAAGGAAATATTACAAAAAGCATTATATGAACATATGAATGGAGAAGAACAGCGAGATGATATAACCATTTTAGGGTTTAAATTGAGGTGATATTATTTTAGAAAAAAATTTTAAAATAGAAATGGAAATATTAAATCACGCTAAACAAATACTAAAAGATGAACAAATAACTTTTGAGAAATTAAAAGAGGAATATAAATATCTAATTGAAAAATATGAAAAATTACTAAAAGAGGTTGTAAAGATAACCAATATTTCTGATATTCAGGGAAACTATTTACACAAACTAAAAGATGAGCTATTAATTTCAAATAAAAAATTGAAAAATTTATCTGAAAGAGATAAATTGACAAATTTATATAATCGATTAAAATTTGATAAAGTAATCTCTCAGGAGATAGAATATGCTAAAAGGTATAATCGTATTTTTTCATTAGTTTTGTGTGATATTGATTATTTTAAAAATATTAATGATACCTATGGTCATAACTTTGGAGACGAAGTTTTAGTAGCGTTTTCAAAGCTTTTAATTCAAAATTTAAGAAAAATTGATTATGTTTTTAGATGGGGCGGAGATGAATTTATTATCCTTTTGCCGGAAACAAATAAATTTGAAGCACATAAAGTTGCTGAAAAACTAAAAAGAAAAATTTTGCAAGATAAATTTCTGAAAAAGATTAATTTAACAGCTAGCTTTGGAGTTGAAGAATATAAAAAGGGTTTGAGTATAGATGAGGTTATTGAATTGGCAGACAAAGCTTTATATAAATCTAAAGAAAATGGGAGAAATATGATTTCTTAATTATTTAGGGGGGAGAGAATTGAATCCAAAAAAGATTTTAGAATTGAAAAACAAAATTACAGAAAATAATGTAATAATTAGTTTTATAGGACCTTTTTCGCAGGGTATTATAGAAGAAATTGGAAGTGCGTTACGAGAACATTTAAAAAATGATCCTGATCTGAGTGTAGGATCAAATAATGTTTTCTCAGTATTTATTGAACAAAGCCAGAATATAAAAAACTATGAACGTATTCTTTCAAAAGAGGATATTAATAAAGTTCATCTTGATTCTATTTTATTAGTAGGTAAAGATGGTGAAAATTATTTTATTTGTTCAGGAAATGCAATAAGAGAAGAGCATATAAATGGAGTAAAAAAAAGATTGGATGAGATTAATTCTCTTGAAAAGTCTGAAATAAAAAAATTATATAAAAAGAAATTACGCGAGAGTATAAATAGTAATACTGGTGGGGCTGGATTGGGTTTTTTGGAAATGGCAAGACATTCAAAAGGAAAATTAGAGTATGAATTCATAAAACTTGAAAATAATTTTTATTATTTCATACTAATAGTAAAAATATAGGAGGGACAATAATGGAAAAATTATATATTAAACCAACAAAATCTACACCTGAAATAAATTTTGATCCAGAAAAAAGGAAATTATCTATACGTGGTGAATCTTATCCGGAAAATTCTTTTGAATTTTATAATCCAATATTTAAATGGTTAGAAGATTTTTTTAATGAAATTTCTGATGAAGAAGTAATTTTTGAATTTGAAATTAGTTATTTAAATACAAGCAGCACAAAATCTATAATGTTTATATTAGATATACTTGAAGAAGCTTATGAAGAAAATAAAAAAATAAAAATAAACTGGTATTATGATGAAGATAATGAATTTTCATATGAAATTGCAGAAAATTTTATGGAGGATTTAAATATTCCATTTGAAATGATAAAAAAGTAAAACTCTTGAGGTGACATTATGAAAAATATGTCTGAAAATATCTTTTTTAATGAAATTAATAACTTAAAAGAACATGAAGGATTTATCAAAAAAGATATTTCATATGAAGAATTAAAATCACATTATAATGATCTAATAAAGAGTTATAAACGCTTATTAAAACAAACACAAAAAATTTCAAAAATAAGCGATATTAATCATAGATTACTTAATGAAACCAAAACGCATCTGAAATTACTTCTGGATAATTCAGAAGAAGGATTTCTTGCATTTGGGAAGGATTTTTTAGTTTACAATGAATATAGTCACGAATGTTTGAATATTTTTAACATGGAAGATATTTCAAAAAAAAATATATTCGAGTTACTCTTTGAAAAGGATTATGACATAGAAAAAAGAATTTTTGAACATATTTTTGAAGATTCGGAAAAGGAAGATGTTTATTTAGAACTTTTACCGCAGGAAATAAAAAGAAAAGATAAAATTTTAAAGGTTAGATATAAGATTATATATATGAATTCTGAAAAAAGAATTATGTGTATAATAAAAGACATAACTGAAAAAAAACAGCTGGAAAAAAATCTCGAAATGGAAAAAAATAACAATAAAATGTTATTAAATGTGATAATATATAAAGATTTAGTAAAAAAATACATAGACGATTATCTTCAATATGTTACTTCTAAAATATATGAAGATATAGAATTATATACCATTGAAAAATTTATATCAGAATTTTATAGAAAAATTCATACATATAAAGGAATATTTTTACAATGGAATATGTTGAAATTTGGTAAAGAATTGGATAAACTTGAAAATGAGATAAATATATTAAAAGAATCAAACATCAAGAGTAAAGCTGAAATAATATCTTTTATTAAAAAGAAAAAAATGGATACATATTTAATGTATGAACTGGATCTAATAAAAAAAGTATTGGGTAAAGAATTTCTAAATAATGAGATGATCTGGGTTGATAAAAAGAAGATACTTTCCTTAGAAGAATATGTACAAAAGAGTATTCCAGAAGATCAGGCAGAATATATATTAAAAGAATTAAAAAGATTATATTATAAAGATTTCAACAATCTTTTTAATATGTATAAAAACTATACTATAGATCTTGCTGAAAAATTTGAAAAGAAAATAGATAATTTTATAGTTGAAGTTGATGATAATATACTTTTTGATCCAGAAATATTTTACAATTTCAATAAATCACTTATTCACATATTTAGAAATATAATAGTTCATGGGATTGAATATCCACAGGAACGTTCAATATTAGGAAAATCTTACGGTGGGAATATATATTGTAAAGTTTATACTGAAAATAATGAAATACATATAAAAATTTCCGATGATGGTAAAGGTATTGATAAGCAAAAATTAAAAGAGAAGGCTGAGAAAGAAAATATAAAAGAAAAAGATATACTAAATCTTATATTTAGAGATGGAATTACAACGAAAGAAAATCCTGATGAATATGGAGGTAAAGGTGTTGGTTTATCTGCAGTAAAAGAAGAAATTGAAAAACTTAATGGTAAAATACTGGTTTACTCAGAAGAAAATAAAGGGACTACATTTGAGTTTATACTTCCTGAAAATTTTTAATAGAGGTGATTGAATATATATGGCCAAAATATTAATTGTTGAAGATAATATAGTTGTAAGAAAAGACTTAAAGAAAATTATTGAAAGTCTTGGCCATACAGTAATTGGCGAATTAGAAGATAGTAATAATTTAGTTAATTTGTATCAAAAGTTACAACCGGATATAATAACCCTGGATCTGGTTTTGAAAAAGAGCAATGGATTAGATGCATTAAAAAAACTTAAAAAAAATTTCCCGGATTCAAAAGTAATAATTATTAGTGTTACAAATAATAAAAAAGAAATTTTTGATGCTTTAAATTTCGGTGCTGATTATTTTATCATAAAACCAATCACCGAAGAAAAATTAAGAAAAGCACTTAATAAAATCTTTATTTCACCAAATAAAGTTTCTAAAATAAGGAATTTGTACAAAAAACAGGATGAAGAAGATATAGTTGAAGTTTACAATATAGATGGAGTTTTAAAGATATATATAAAAAAACCAATAAGCGGGAGAGTTCTTGAAAAGATAAATAAGGTAGTTGATGGGCTTCTAATAATAAAACCTCTAAAGATTGTATTTACGTACTTTGATAATGAACATAACATATTTGCATTAAAAAAATCGTTAAATGATATAATGTTAAAAATAAAGCGACATGGTGGCGATGTCGATATTGAAATATAATGTATTGATAATTGAAAACTAATTTAATATATAAATCTGGGAGAAGATTAATATGCCTAAAATAGATAGTTTTAGAATAATTAATGTTGATTATGATAATAAAACAAAGAAAATAAATGATCTATATATTGAAATGTCTGGAAAAAATACCAATATTATAATAGCTAATGGTTCTGGTAAAACCTTTATTATTTCATTGTTATTCCAAACAATTATTCCTGGACAAATCTCTGCAGAGGGTAGAACCTTTGAGACAATGCTAAAGGATATTGAGGGAACAGCACATATAACATTATGTCATATACTCGATAACAATAAGAAACTAATTACAGGGTTTGTTGCTAAAAAGGCGGAAAGGATAAATTATTATAATTACACTATAGAAATTCCATATGATTATACATTAAAGGATATAGAATATGTAAAAGAAAATGGTGAAGTTGTAGAATATAATGAATTTCGTGAATACCTTGAAAGAAATAAGAAAGTATATAACATAAGAATATTCGGTGAAACCTTAAAAAGTGAATATAGAAAATATCTTGAAACATATAGAATATTTAAAAGTGAATGGGAAATGATGGCACGTACCAATCGTATCGAAGGTGGGGTATCGGAGTTTATATCCTCTGGAGCAAGGAAAAGTACAGAAAAACTACTTTCTCAATTTATTATACCGAATATTACGTATTCTTTGAAAAGAAAGAAATCAAATAATGAAATTGCTGAAGCTTTCAAAAAACAAATTGACAATATTAAAAATCTACCAATATGGGAAAAACAGATTGAAGATAGTAAAAGGGTAGAAAATCTATTTAAAGTGCAGGTAGAAAAACTGGAAAAATTATATCAAACGCAGATTGAAATTAATAAAAAGATATATACATTATTTGAAATAAATAGATTATTAAAAATTCAAAAAGAAGAATATAAAGAAGAGTATGTGAAAAACACGGCTATTTTTGAAAATCTTCAAAATGAAATAAATTTTATTTATCATAAAATTGAAAATATAAAAAACGGTTATTTATTATATCAATTAAAAAATAATGAGAAAAAACTTAAAAAAATTGAAGATTCAAAATACGAATATGAAAGGTTAATTGAAGAAGAGGAAGAAAAAATATCCTTAAAAAAAGCGTTGGATGAGTATCTCGAATATTGTGAATTAGAAAATGAGATAAATGTTATTGATGAAGAAATAAAAAATAAGAGTTCAAATAAAGATTTAAAAAGAGAAATAAAAAAGGTATCTTCAAAATTATATGATTATTATGATATGCAGATAAAAGAATTAAATAAAAAATTAAGGGATCTGGAATCAAATATATATAAACTTGAAGTTAGACGAGATAAAGTTATAAAAATCATATCTGAAAAAAATAATAGAATCAAAACACTTGTTAATGATATAAAATACCTTGAAAGAAAGCTATCCGAGATAAATAAAATAATTGAAATTAAAAAGATAAAAACACTTGATATTCAAATAGAAGAGATAAAGAATAAAGTAAATGTTATTCAGGAAAAGATTAGTGAAATAAACATCAATATAAAAACCATTGATAATGATTTAATAGGTAATACAAGTAAAAAAGAAAACTTAGTCGAAAAAATAAAAGAATTAAAAGATGAATATGAAAAGTTTAAGGAGTTATATAATGATATTGATGCTCTAAAAAAACTGTATGGAGTAAAAACTTTTAAAGTGTTATATATAGAGATTTTAGAAAATTCAAAAAAGTTGCTTATTGAAAAAGAATCAATTTCAAAAAAAATAACAGCTATAGATATTTTAATGGATAGAATTAAAAGAGATAATTATATTCCAATACCGGAATCTATAGAAAAACTTGATAATTATCTTCAGGAGAAAAATTTTTATGATTATACAACAGGATATAAATTATTAAGAGATGGAATAGAACACAAAAATCCAATATTGTTAAATTCTATTATAGTGGAAAAAAAGGATATAAAAAAATTATCTGAAAAACTTAGAAAATATAGATTTTCAAATGACATAATTTTTATACAAAATAGGGAAAATCTTGCAAATTATGAAATAAATGATAGTATTTATAATTCTGGAATTCAGATAATTATGAATGATTATCATAAATTTGTTTCTGGTGAAATTTCTATTGAAGAATTATATGAGAGATATAAAACAGATAAAGAAAAATTAGAAAAAGAACTGGAAAGTATATCCGAAGAATACAATCGTATAAAAGAATATCAGGATATTGTAATTAAATTTGAAAATCTATATGGAAAAAATGATATTGAAAAAGATAATGAATTTCAAGAAAGAATAAAGGTTTTAGAAAAAGATAAAGATAATATCCTATTAAAGATTTCAAAATTAAATTCTGAAAAAGCAGAACTTATCAATGAAAAATCCAGATTAGAAACGGAAATAAAAGAGATATCAAATAAGTTAAATCAGTTACTGGAAAAACAGATGAAAATTAGAGATATTCGAAACACATTAAATGACCGATTTGGAATAGATATATTCCAGATAAATGAATTCAATAAAAAATTATATAGAGAAAAAGAATCTATAGATCTCAAATTATTGGAATTAAACAAAGAGCTGGAAAAACTTAAAGAAGAAAAGAGATACATCAGTGCAGAAAAAGATGAAACATTTTTAAAAAAGTCTGAATATAAATCATATTTAAATATATATGAAAAGGGAATATGGAAATATGAAAACGAAGATATTTATGAATTGTCTTCACGCTATGAATATCTTATACAGCAAATTGATACAAAAGAATTATATAAAAGGAAAGAAAAATTACAGAAAAAGCTCAATAATAAATTACAGAAAATAAAACGCTATAAATATGAATTGGAAACACTTGAAAATCTTAAAAATGCAGAATTAAAAGATGAAAGTTATTAT
This sequence comes from Marinitoga sp. 1138, assembly GCF_013363265.1. Taxonomy (NCBI): domain Bacteria; kingdom Thermotogati; phylum Thermotogota; class Thermotogae; order Petrotogales; family Petrotogaceae; genus Marinitoga; species Marinitoga sp. 1138. Next base: position 4,426 of record NZ_LBFA01000005.1, on the reverse strand, counting down.
CGAAGTAATATTAGGCGTTATAGAAATGAAATAGGTGAATTCAATAGAGAAATTGGAAAAATTGAAGCCGAAATAAAATTGTTGAAAAAGGATATAACCAATTTTGAAGTAGAAGAAATTCCTGAAGAAAAATATATTATTTTAAAAGAAAAATTTGAAAAAGAATTATCCGACAAAAAAGAAAATTTATCAGTAATTGAAAATCAAATAAACGCGCTTGAAAAAAATATAGAGCGTCTGGAAATGAATATAAATGATGAAGAAAAATTACTTCAACCATATGAATTCCCTGGAAAACAGATAATAACAAATTTATCAGTATTTCAAAAAGAACATTTGCATAATAATTTTATAGCAGTTTTTCAGGAATTAAAAGATCTGGAAAATACCGAAAAGAAGAAAAGGGAAGAGATATCAGATGGTTGGCAGAAAATGAAATTATTAATTTCAGAAGAAGGATTTGATTTAATAGTAAATATGGGATTTTTGTATGAAAGAAATGATTTTCAATTTAACTATGAAACCGCTAAAAATCTCTATATAACAGTAAAAGATTTAATAGAAAAGAAAATTAACACATTAAAAAGTTATAAAGAAAAAGCCATGCGATTTAAAAATGAGATGATAAAAAATATTCTGAGTGAAGTTTCAATATACATGTCAGCATTAAAAAAACTCTCAAAATATTCAGAAATATATGTTGAAGATAGAAAAATTGAAACAATAAAAATAATATTTAATAAATATAACGAAGAAGAAGCATATTCAAAAATTTCAGAGTATATAGATGAAATAATAAAGCATATCACAGATAAAAACAACGAAAAGTTTAAAAGCGAAGAGGAGATAACGAAGTATATAAATATTAGTTTTTCAATTTTTAATCTCTTAAAAGTGGTTAATAATGGACCGATAAAGATTAAAATATTAAAACCGGATAAAACATTTGAAAATCCACGATGGTATTTTCTTGAAAATGTATCAGCCTGGTCTGGTGGAGAAAAGTTCTTTGCATTTTTTTCAATATACATATCAATTGTAAAAGTATTAAAAAATAATATTGGCGGAAATATGGTTGTTATATCAGATAATCCATTTGGAAAGGCAAGTTCAGAACATATACTTTCACCATTAATGATACTCATGAAAAAGAATAATGCACAATTCATCACCTTTACGGCACATAATGACATGAATATATCCAGATATTTTAATTATAATTATAGCCTTGTCCTTGTAAAAAATAAGGTTGTTTCTAATAACATATTAAAAATAGCCAGAAAAGAACATAAAGAAACATTTGAAAAAGGGTATTATGTGGAATGGTGAAAATATGAATTTAAAAAAATATCTTGAATCATATAAAAAGAAATATATCACCTATGAAGAACTGGAAAAAATTTCAAATAATGAATATGAAGAAATATATAAAAAAATAACAAATTTAATGAATAAAGGAATTCTAATACCTGTAAAAAATAAAAAAGAAAATGGAAGATATCCCTCATTACCGGCCAAATATCGTATAAATATAAATAATAAAAAAGACGAACTCTTTTTATTACATCCTAAAATAAATATAGATTATTATTTAAACCATATAAATGAGTATCAAAAAGATAGAGAAATTATTTTGAAGATAGATAATTACTTGAAAAACGGTGATAAAAAGTATGTTGCTATGCGTGAAAGGGCCTATGAAATATTTGATAATGAAAAGGCATTTGAAAGGGATAGAGAAGTACTAAATGTATTAAGAAACATAAAAATAAACATAAAAGAAGATTTATATACCTTTGATTCAAGAGAACCATTTTATATATTTGCATTTAATAACAATATAAAAAAGGTTTTAATATCAGAAAATCAAACACCATTTTATAATTTTTATCTTTTACACCAAGAAGGAATAAATCCTTTTGATGCAGTTATATTTGGCGAAGGAAAAAAGATTTTACGCAGTTTTGAATTTATATATGAATATGTGCCTGTTAATACCATTTTTTATTATTGGGGAGATATAGATTATGATGGTATATTTATTCTAAACAAATTAATAGAAAGATATAATAAACATCATATTATCCCCTGGGAAAAGGGATATAAAGCTATGCTTAATCAAAAATCTAAAAAAAGCAAGGAAAGAAAGTTCAGTATAAAAAGTGAAAATAACCTTATAAAAGAGTTATTAAATATAATAAGAGAAGGGAAGAATATTCCTCAGGAAGCAATTAATTATCAGTTATTAAAAAAGCTGGTGAGTGAAAGTGTTTAAAACATTTCATGAAAGAGTTTTTACAATTGGAGAATTTGCAGCATTATATAGAAATCTCACATCCTTTAAAAAAATTTCTCCTTCACGTTCCTTTTCAATTGGAATACTCATGCTAATATATATATTTAATAAAACACTTGAAGGTGAAAAAGAGGTTGAAGTTAAATCTATAATAGAAAATATGAAAAATATAGATAATAAAATATCTGAGGATCTATTAAAGGAAATATTTGAAAGACTAATCTTTGAAAATGGTTTTAAAGGTTTGTCCTTTCAATATTATGATTATGTAGAGGGAATAGAGAAAAAAATAAAATATAACTTTCTTGATATACTTCCCAAAAGGGATATTAGCGGAATAAAAACGGTGGTTTCTTTAACAAAGTCAGGCAAGGATTTTATGCTTAAAACACTGGAAGTTTATAAAGAGCTACAGATAACCATGGAATTATTATTTCTTCAAGAACAATTTAGAAAAGGAACATTTATAAATGCAAGAAACTCAGCTGAAAAATTGAAATTAGTGGTTTCATCAGAGCTGGAAAATATTGAAAAATTAATATATGAAATCCGCAGAGCTCCATGGAGAGTGGAATTTAAAAAAATAGAGGAAACGTATGATTTTACTCTAAATCAATTACAAAATGAAAAACAAATATTTGACAGGATATTCTTTTTAATTGATGAATACAATCTTGATACTTTATCAGAAGAAAAAGCAAAAAATCTGAATTATATAAAGAAAATATTATTAGAATCAAGGGAAATGCATTCCAGATTGCTTACAAAGTATCAACAGATAACAACGGAAATCATGAGAGCTGGTGAAAAGAACTTCTGGGAACATATAATAAATGAAATAAATATTGAAAAGAAATACCTTGATAAATTATTTTTATACAAAGAATTAAATCCTTTTTCAATATACATATTTTCATCATTAAAACCAAAAAAAAGCATAGCCTTTAATGTATTCTTTAATAATTCATATGAACATAATCAAAAGAGCAGTATAATTTTAGATGAAAATGAAGTAGAAAATATAGACGAACAAAAAATGATAGAAGAAATGCAAATTTCTTTTCTAAAAAAATTATTAAAAGCTTTAAAAGAGGTCGAAAATAAAATATATTTAAGTCAGATTATAGAAAAACCAAATAAAATTATCCTGGATACAGTCTTATATATGCACCAGCTAAAGACAATAAATATTACCAGAGAGCCGTTATTTAAAAAAGCTTTAAAAGATTTCAACGAAATATTTGAATTTAAAAAAATACATATTATACCCCTTGAAGAGGAAATAACAATTGAAGATTTTACATTTACAGAATACATATTTAAAAAATCAAGGTGAGAAAATGGAATCCATAGAGAATGCAATACAGATAATAACAAAATTAATAGAAAAAACAGAGATTTCAGAAGAGGAAAATAGAGAATTAATTCATATATATTTCAATGATGAAGAAGTAAAAAAAATTGTTGAAATATTTGCTGAAAAAGCCAACCTTTCATTATATGAATCTCCATCGGAAAATTATATATGTATTATTCCACGAAGTGTAAGAAGTATTTACGCCTACACTAAAGATGATATATATAAGCGATACGGATTAGAAAAAAATTCATATATGTTATTTATGTTCTATACATTTTGTATATTGCATATCTTTAATGACTTACAGGAAATTAGCGTGAAGGTTGATAAAGTATATGAAATAGCAGAAGAGTATATAAACAAAATAAAAACAGACCTTTCAAAAGAAAATATCAATCAAAAATACAATTGGAATTTTGAAGGGCTTATAAAAATATGGGATGAAATGAAAGAAATTTCGAGAAGTGATTTAACAAAAGAAAGAAGCAGTATTCATAATAAAATCGGTATGTTGAAAAAAACAATAAATATATTAAGTGAAGAAAAAATTATTGAATATATAGGCGAAAGCATAAATGCCATAAAAATGACTGAAAAAACGCATGCAATTATATTTGAACTTTCAAAAAACGATACATATCTTACATTAAAAAAATATTTTGAGGAAAGAGACTGATAAATTAAAACTCTTCTGGAAATTACAATCCAGAAGAGTTTGTTTTTTAAAAATCTGGTAGTATAATAAAAAGTGTGTAAATAAAAAAATAGAA
>NZ_LBFA01000026.1:0-105045 GCF_013363265.1 Marinitoga sp. 1138 | reverse complement strand
AAGATTTACCTGTATTGATGTTCTTCTTCCTATTTTTTCTGCTATTGGCAAAGAGAATATATTTGCAACAAGAGCACCGTATAACGTTGTAATAAGAGCAATAGCCATTTTAGGACCTATAGTAGATGGATCGTTCAAACTACCAAGCATCAAAACGAGACCTATCAGCGTTCCAATCATTCCATATGCTGGAGCTAATGTACCCCATGTGTTTAGGATACCCGACCATTTACTTTGTTCCGCTTCAAATAACTCCATTTTTATTTCAAGGATTTTCCTTATTTCTTCTGGATCAGTACCATCAACTGCAGCCCTTAAACCTTCTTTCATAAATTCGTTATCAAGGCCTTCAAGATCTGCTTCAAGGGATATTAAACCTTCTCTTCTTGCTTTTTCTGCAAATGAATATAATGTTTTTAAAATTTCGACCATATCCATTTTTGGTTCTTTTATTCCCATCATTATTGCACTAACTATTTTAAAGGAGATATCTTTTGGCGCGGCAATCATCATACCCCCAATAGAACCAATAACTGTAATAAAGAAGGAGTTTGTATCCCATAATTGTCCTAATCCTGATCCACCACCAATTAATATAGCAACAAAAGCCAAACCCAATCCTATTAAACTTGAGAGATCCATCTAATCACCCCTTGAGTATGTCCCGGAAAATATCCTGCTTTTAAAGTTTATTATTTCTTCTATTATTTTTTTTACATCTTCTTTTACTATATAGATATGACCATTGTTTAAAATTATTGTTGTATCTGGACGGGACTCTATCTTTTCTATCATATCAGGATTTATATAAAACTCTTTACCTCCAAGATTAGTTACTTTTATCAATTAAATCACCTCATTATCTCTTGAGGTTAACAAGCTCTGTTAAAATCTGATCTGATGTTGTTATTACCCTTGCTGCTGCCTGGAATCCTCTCTGGGCTGTAATCATTTTTGTAAATTCTTCTGATAAATCAACATTTGACATTTCTAACGCTCCTGATACAAGAGTTCCTGCACCTTCCTCACCAAAAGATCCTATTTTGGCAATTCCACTGTTATCACTTTGCATAAACATTGAGTTACCTACATCAAGCAATCCTCCAGGATTGGTGAATTTAGCAACAGCTACCTGAGCAATTAAATCTGATTTTCCATTTGAGAATATTCCCAACACTTCACCTAAATCATTAATTGTGAAATTCTGCAATACGCCTTTTGCATTTCCATCCTGATCTGCAATGTTTACTGAATTTGGTGCTGCAAATTGTGTTAAATCATACATGTTTAAAGATACTTTTACAGGTCCAGCCGCTGCAACTGATGATGGTGCAACCCTTTCATTTGGAGATTCACCTGTGCTTGCAGGATCAAACCAGAATCCAATAGCTCCATTGTTTCCATCTGATGTGTCATAATCAACATATCCAACTGAATCCAATCTCCATCTTGAACTTAAATATTGACCTTTCCCATCAAAGGCTATAACACCTTCTGCAGGGTCAGATGTTGTTGTACCATCTTCTGTTATTTTGTATAATGGCTGTCCGTCTACTGTTTCTGCTTTCCAGTACCATGTGTTGTCAGCAATTTTTGTGTATTTTATATTTATATCGTAATCATTTCCAAGTGAATCATATATTTTTGTTGAAATAACCACATTTGGATTTTCGTATTCTGCTATTTTATAATTCTGAGAATTTTCTGTATCTATTAATCTTAATTCACCTGAAACTGGAGTTTGAATTATTTTTCTTGCTGCAATATATCTAACTGTTCCATCTTCTGATGTTTCACCTGCTGTGTTTCCGGTTGTTGCAACAAATGTGTCTGTAGCATTTGCTTCTATTACTGATAATCCAGCTATTGTGTATTTTCCATCTGTTGATTTCCATCCACTTTCCATTTTTGCATTAAATTCTTCAACTGTATCTGCTGATGCGCTATCTCCATCTGCATCTGTAAAGGTTACTGTTTTTAATGAACCACTTTCTTCCACTTTTAATGTTATAGTTACATTTCCATTATTATCTACACTAAATGATATATCCCTTGGATCATAATATACTTCATTGTTCTGACTGTCTTTTAATGAAATACCGCCTAAGAATTTCACATTCCTTGTATTTGTACCATCTGTTAGTTGTAATCTATTATCTTCATCCTGATATTTTGGAATTAATTCTCCTTTTGTATCTGTCATGTATATACCATCAAGTCCCCACTCAGTGGCATCATCAGATGAAGATTGATATAATTCTATGGATAATGCGTTTGTAGAACCTACTGGTAATAATGCAACTGATTCTGAAACACCTGAATCTAAAATAAGATTTTTTAATGTTATTTCATTACCTCCACTATCGGTAAGAGTAACTCCCTGTGCAAAATTTCTGTTTAAATCATAAAATGTTCCGTCTGTAGAAATTGTTCCTGTATATTGTGTTCCTCCAGAATCTGTAACCTGGATTGTTACCTGATTTGGATTTGTTGCATCTCTATATATCGCTATATCAGGTCTGCTATCTCTTGTTGAATCCTGAGAACTTAATGTAACAGGATTACCGTTAGAATCTGTTACAGAAATATCTCCATATGCTCTTAATGGCCAATCTATTCCATTTTTACCTATATCTATTCTTGAATCTGCAGGATATGAAGAGTTAAAATCATTTGTTGCATTGGCTCTAACAACATGTCCTGGATAGTTAGACCATCTTAATACATTACCAACTTCATCAAGTTCAACTTCACCGTAATTACTTCCTCCAAGTAATGTATAGTTTTTATCTGGATCTATACTTTGAGCATGCCATCTATATACAATTCTATCTTTATATTGTTCTGACATTATTCTTTCAAAGGTAAATTTTACCGGAACAACATCACCTGATGAGGATTTTATCGTCATTGTTGTTTCTTTTATTCCAACATCAGAATTTAAATTGTCCGCTAAATTAAGGAATGTTGTTTCTCTTGCTTCCATAACAAGATTTGGAGAAATTGTTATATCCTGAATAGGTTCATTGGAATCTATATATCTTTTTCCTGTTTCTGTTATTTTTGCATTCCATCCCTGTAATTTCATACCACTTGATGGATTTACAAAATGCCCTTCTGAATCTAATGTAAAGTTACCTGCTCTTGAAAAGTATTTTGTTAATCCATCTGATAATACAAAAAATCCATCTCCTTTTATTGCCATATCTGTTTTATTTCCTGTATTCTGAAGTGACCCCTGTGTCATTATTTTATCTATTGATGCTATTTTTGATCCCAATCCAACCTGTGTAGGATTTATTCCACCAAATTGTCCACTTGCTCCTCTACTTTCAGATAATGTTTGTGAAAGTGTATTCTGAAATGTTACTCTTGAAGTTTTATAACCAACGGTGTTTACATTGGAGATATTATTACCTATAACGTCTAATTGTGTCTGAAAGTTTTTCAATCCACTCTGACCACTAAACATTGCTCTTAACATATAATCTCCTCCCAAATTTATTTTATTTTTATATTTCTGATATTTCCACTATTTTGTCTGTGCTATACTTTCTTCCATTTACCAAAACATAAAATTGATTGTCTTCAAATTGTACTGCATCTACCTTTCCTCCATCTAAACCTCCGATTTTTACCTTTTTCCCATCTTTGTACGTATATACGTCATACTTGTATGTTCCATCTGCAACCTGAGAACCATCTGTATTTCTTCCATCCCAGTTAAATGTTTTCATTCCTTCTTCCTGAATACCCAAACTCTTTGTAAAAACAAGATTGTCATTTTCATCATAAATATCCACAAATACCTTGGTTGGTTCTTCAAGATTATAAATTATTGCATCAGAAAATCCATTAACAAGATTTATTTTATTGTTTTCTACCACAACATTTTTACCTATTAAATTGGACGTTTGTACTTTAAATAAACTCATTTGGGAGTTAACCATATCCTGAAACGATTCACTCATATTCATTATTTGTTCTGTCATTGACAGTTCAGACATTTGCGAGATAAATTCTCTATCGTTCATTGTATTGGTTGGATCCTGATACTTTAACTGTGTCATTAAAATCTTTAAAAACGCATCTTTATCCAGTTCTTTTTTGGGTTCTGAACTTTTAGGCTTTGAATACTGTGAAAATACTAAACTTGCTGCTGGATCAACATTATTGATCATTTAGATCACCTCTCAAAAATTCCCAGAATGTATTTCTTTTATCTTTTCTCTTTTTTTCATTTTCGCTGTCATTTTCTTTATATAAATTCTCTTTTTGATTATTTTCTCTTTGCTGATTTTGAGAATTATCCTGATTTTGCTCATTTCTCTGATCTGTCTTTATATTTAATTCCATTTTTTCATAATTTTCCTTAAATACCTGTATAACATTTTCAAGCCGTTTTTCAATTTCTCTTCCGTATCTGTCATTTTCAACTGTAATATCAAGGGATAAATTTTTCATTGATTTTATTATTTTTATTTCAACTTCTCCAAGATCTGGTGGATTAACTTTTACTACAGTTTTTTCAAAGTATTTTGGAACATTTTCTATTTTCTTTATTGTATTAACTATACGATTTTGTAATTCATTTATTGTAATTGTTTTTGGAACATTATTGTTTGTTAACTGCCTTGTTTCCTGCGCTGATGTTTGTTTTAACAAATGCGGATGCAAATATTCCACTTTTTTCTCAAATATTGGAGATTTTAATTCTACTTTTTTATCCCTTTTTAAATTTCTAAAATTTTCTATTTTATTTTCTGGTATATAGGATATTTTGTTATTTTTCTTTATCTTAATATTTTCTACTGTTTTTAGTATTTCCCTTGCTTCATCTATTCCTTCTTTACTGTATTTAATCAGAACTTTTATGTCTTTATAATTTTTAACTAATGTATAATCCATTTTATTTTTCGATAATACTCCTTTTAAATCCTTGATATTATTTCCGGAGATATTGTTTTTTAATATATATCCTTCTGATTTTTCTGAAGAATATATTTTTTCAACATGTTTTTTGTTATTTTCCATAAAAGTCTGTATTTTGTGTTTTAATAGATTTACGTCTATATTATTCTGTGGTTTTTTTATATGAGCTTTGTTTAATTCTATACTTTTTAATAATGCTACGGCCTGTTTATTGTTATTAATTAATATTTTTATATTGATATTTTTATCTTTTATCTGCAATACTTTCTGGTTACTATCAAAGGTATTTTTTATTGAAACTTTATAATTATTACCTTTTTTTAGATTCAACGTATTTTTTAATTTTTTGTATTTTACAGATTTAGCCTTTAAGATTTCTGGAACTTTTTCATTTTTAATAAATTCCGCATTATCCACTTCTTTATTTTCCAGATATTTGAACTTTTCAGTATTATTTCTATTTATACGTATCCTTTCAAACTCATTGTTTTTATTATTTTGATCTATTTTGTTGTTTATACGCTTTTCTATCTTTCCTCCATTTTCTCTTTTTATATTATTTATATTATGAGAGGATTTGATTTTTTCATTTTTTTCAGGCGATTTAAAGAAAACTTTTTGAATATCTTTTATTAATTTTTTAAGTTCTTCTGGATATGTTTCAGGAGTTAATTTAGATTGTTCAACATCATGAAAAATATCTTTTATTAATTTTTCTATTTTATTTTGTAGTTCATTTAAATTATTCTCTCTTCGAGTAATATTACTAAGATCTTTTTCTTTTTTTTGTCCAATTGGTGATTCACCTTTTTTATTCTGATTATCTATAATTATTTTCTTTATTTCCTTTATTTCTTCTCTGGTATCTTTGGATAATATTTCATCTTTTTCTTTATAAGATAATATAAATCTTATAACCTTTTTTACATCTTCTTTTGTAAAATTTAATTTTTCATTATGATTTTCTGTTGTTTTTTTATCTATATTGAGCTCTTTGACATCACCTTCTTTTATTTGTTTATTTATCTTTTTTATCATTGATTCAATTTCTTTTTCAATTTTTATTTTTAAGTCTTTAGTTTTACCTTCATTTTTCTGGAATGGATTTATGTTTAATTCTTTAATTATACTTTCGGTAATTATCTTTGCCGTTTCCTTTTCTTCTGAATTTTCTTTGTTATTTTTTACCGCTTCTAATATTAAATATTCTATTTTTTTTATGTTTTTATCTTCATATTTTATATTATGATTATTTTTTAATATATTAAATATTTTTCCAGCGGTTTCATTTATTATTTTCTTTATTTCTGAATTTTTTATTTCTTTTTTCACTTTATGAAAATCAAAGAGATTTATTAAGCTTTCTAAAAGCTTTTCATTATCTTCATTTAATTTATTGATATTAAGATTATTTATCCCAGATTCTTTAATTTTTTTATAAACTTTCTCTTTGATTTCATCTTTATTTGATATTTTTGTTTTAGTATAAGATTCTACTGTATTAATTATTTCCTCTGCTATTTTTATTATTTTTTCTTTGTGTTTGGTATCAGGATTTCCTTTATTGATTTCAGTTAATTTCAAATCTGATTTTATTAAAATTTTTCTTATTTTATCTTTTATCTGATTTTCATTAAATTCATTATTATTAATTACCTCTATCTTCTTACTTTCTATTATCTCTGATTTCTTATTTTCAATTTCAATATTTATTAGTTTTATTTTTTCCAATGCTTTGCTTAACTCGTTTTTTATTTCTTTAATTTCATTGGATTTGTTTCTATCAGATATTTTATTTATTAAAGCAACTATAATTCTTTTTACTTCATTAATTTCATTTTTGTCTTCTTTTGAATTCATATTTTGTAATTTTTTGTGTATTTGCTTTAATTCCTTAATTAATTTTTCTTTATTTGCTTCGTTTATTTTACTTTCTTTCTTATTTATTAAATTATTACTCTTGTTTTCAACAATCACTTTGTTCATTTTTTCTGATAATTTATCCAGTTCATCAATTTTATTTTTTAACATTTCAATTGATTTATTTATTACTTCCAGTTTATTATCACTCTTATTGTCACTTTTTAATTCTTCCTTTTTTATATTAATCTCTCTGCTGAATTTCTGAGTTTCTTTATTCTCTGAAAATTTTATTAAATCAGAATCCTTTATATATATTTTTCTTATTTGCTTTGAGTTTTCTATATTTTTTATATCTTTTTCAAATATTTCTACTATCTGTTTTAACTTTTCATTTAATCCACTTTTATCTTCAGTCTTTTTTTCTAAAGAAAATATTGCTTTTTTTATATTATCTATTTCTTTTTTTATCTCTATTAAAGCTTTTTTATTTATTTTTTCTGGTTCTATCTTTAAATATTTTATATTTTCTTCTACACTTTTCAGTATTTCTATTATCTTCTTATAATCAACATTTTCTTTATTTTCTATTTTCAAATTGTCATTTTTTAAGCTTTTCTCCAGTTTTGTTAATTTAACCTTCTTTATGGCAAAAGACTTTAAATGGCTATTTCCAGTTTCATAGCCATTTATTTTTTTTATATTTATCTTTTTTATATTTAATGATTTAAGAATCCTGGATTTTTCATTATCCCGGAAAGCTTCTTTTTTAACGAAAGAATTTATTTTTGAAGCGTGATTTAATGAAGAATTTTTATTTTCCACAAATAGTTTGTAGAAAGTTTTATTTGCGGATTTTATTTCATTATTTTCATTGGCGAATAATGCCTTTTTCTCTTTTTTTATCGAGAATAATAAAGGAAGACCGGATATCATTTTTTCCCTCCTATTGACTTTTCACCTCCCCTATCTTTGAAATAACATTTGCAGCTTTTGTTGGATTTACCTGTGCCAATGCCTGTACTATCTCTGCTGCTGTATCAGAAGGCAGCATTAATAACGCATTGACTATTAAATCTATGCTTACTTCATCTCTGGAAAGCGCTAACGCTATTTGAGATGGTGTAGAGGAGGCGAACCATTCGGATAATTTTTTTATTCTATATTTATAATCTTCAAACATTTCCTTTTCTTTTTCAAATTTCTTTTTTTCTTCTTCCAGCTTTTGTTTTGCAATAGCAAGTTCACTTGCTTCATTGCTAAGTTGAACTGATAATTTATTCAACTCTTCAATTTGTGATTTTAATTTTTCATTTTTTATATCTATTTCTTTCATTCTATCTTCAAGTAATTTTTCTTGGATAACGTATGCATTTCCTACATCTAAATATTCATATTTTACTTTATCTTTTAATACAGGCACTTTTTGTAGCATATATGCTACAAAACTTTTCCAGTCTTCCTTTATACTTAAATTTAATGTTTTTAATCTTCCAAATTCAAAATTTATATATATTATTGTGATTACAATACCTGTTATAAATATTGACCAAAAAAATAAACCGAATAATCTCTTAAATCTACTTGGCTTTTTTACATTTTCTTCTTCTGGCATAATCCATTCCTCCTTTATTATTCTCAAAGTATAGTATATCAAATTTTTTCCTTTTTTAAAACAAATATACAAAAAAATCACACACGAAAATAAATTCGTGTGTGATTTTTCTACTTTAACTCTATATATTAAATATCATTATATATATACAGCTATTGTTAATGCTGCCATTACCACTAATGAAACTATTATAAGTAACTTCCATACAAATTTGAAGTATATTTCATATGGAACCTTTGCTATAGCCAATGCACCCATTATTACAGCACTTGTTGGAGTAAATAGATTTATAACTCCTGATGCTGATTGATACGCTGTTATAACAAGATCTCTTCCAACACCGGCAAAATCTGCTAATGGTGCCATAATTGGCATTGTTAATGTTGCAAGACCTGAAGTTGATGGAACAAGGAATGACATAGGTAAATAGAATAAATATGCAATATTTACAAATGCTACAGAACCAAGTTTAGCAAGTGTTTCTTCTCCCCAATGCAATATAGTTGCTGTCATTCCACCATCATTCATAACAACTGTAATACCTCTTGAAACACCTATAATTAATGCAACACCCAATAAATCCCTTGCGCCACTTACAAAAATATCTATGTATTCGCTTTCACTCATTTTATAAATCCTTGCAATAATTAAACTTGCTACAAAGAATAACATTGTAATTTCTCCAAACCACCAGTCACCCAATGGTATAGGATGTCCTATTATTTTTCCCAAAACAGGTATATTCATTAAAAAGTTATTAAAGTTTTCAAATATATGGATATCAAATTTCCATGCCCAAGGAATTACACCCAATACCATTACAATAAATGTTAACCCAAATATCCATAATACCTTTTTTCTTTCCTTTGTTAATTCAACTTCAAGATTTGTATTTTCATTATTGAAATGTTCTTCATGCTCTTCTTTTAAATGATATACTAATGATTTTGTTGGATCTTTTTTTACCTTATCCGCATATCTCATTACATATATAATTCCTATAATTTCAGAAGCTATTAAAATAATCAACCTTAATCCTATACCATCTCCAATAGAAATATTGGCAAAGCCGGAAGCTATTCCTGTAGCAAAAGGGTTAACAGTTGAACCGAGAACACCAAGCCCAGCTCCCAAGGCTATTGTCGCAACAGCTGTTAAAGCATCAAAACCCGCTGCAATAAATACCGGTATAATTAAAGGATAAAAGGCTATTGTTTCTTCTGCCATTCCATATGTTGTTCCTCCAAGACCAAATAATACCATTAATATTGGTATTAACAGCTTTTCTCTTCCATTTAATTTTTTCAGTACACTTGCAATTCCAGCATCAATAGCACCTGTTTTCATTACTACAGACAAAAAGCCACCTATTACAATAACAAATAACGCAATATCAACAGCATCATAAAAACCCTTAATAGGTGCATTAAAGATTTCCCATAATCCCTGAGGATTCTGTTCTATTCTATGATACGTTCCAGGAATAGGTTGTGGCTTTGATGCGTTTGGATCAACATAATCATATTGCCCTGCTGGAATAATCCATGTAAATATTGCTACAATAACGATAATGGAGAATAAAATCGTATAAGCAGTTGGCATTTTAAAACCCTTTTTTCTTTCCATTTTATACCTCCTCACAAATTTTATATATTGCTTTTGCATATATTTTTATTGCTTTGAGTAAATCATCTAATTTAATACTTTCATTTGGCTGATGCTCAGTTTTAGCGGAATCTGGAAATGTCGCACCAAAGGCTATACAATTTTTTAACGCTCTTGCATATGTTGCACCACCTGAGGATATTGGCAATGATTTATAATCTCCTGTTTCTTCTCTATATGTATTTAAAAGAATCTGATACAAAAAGTGCTCTTTTGAAAAATATACAGGTGCTAACCAATCAATTTCTTCAATTATTAAATTATATTTCTGTGCTTTTTCCTTTAATTTTTCCATTACAAATTCTTTTTCTACTGTAACGGGAATTCTTATATCAACGCCTATTTCCTGTTTATTTCCTTTAAATTCTATCTTTCCAATATTAAACTTTAAATATCCAGAATCTTCATCTTTACATTCACCAAAAATCTTCGTTGCATATGGATCTTCACCAACTTCATTGACAATAAAATCTATCATATTTGATCTATAACCTATTTTATTTAATGTTATAATTAATCTTATGATAGCATTAACCCCTTTTTCTGTATCTTTGGCATGAGCAGATTTTCCTAATACAACTAATTTTCCATTTTTTACAGTATATTCATATCCTGCATCTTCGAGTTCATTTTGTAATTTTTCCTGATCTTTGCCAGAATATTCCATTTCATCTGGAACTGCATTTAAAGCGCTTCCACCGGATATATTTAAATCACATTTTTCATTTCCAGATATTTTAAGTTGTAATAAACCTTTTTCAGCATATACTAAAGGAAATTGCGAATCAGGAGTAAAGGATATTGTTGGAATTTCTTCTTTTTCTTTATATTTTTCAATACCTCTCCATAACAATTCTTCATCGGTACCAAAAATAAATCTTATTCTCTTCTTAAATTCATAACCCATATTCTTTAAAATCTTAACAGCGTAAATTGCAGCCAGCATAGGACCTTTGTCATCCTGAACTCCACGACCATATAATATACCATCTTTTATTTCAAGAGAAAATGGATCTGTTTCCCAGTTATTTAAATCACCAGCCGGCACTACATCAAGATGCCCCAGAACACCTATTAATTCTTTTCCTTCTCCAATTTCCGCATATCCATAATAAGGATTATAAAATGTTTTAAACCCCATTCTTTCACAAATTTCAAGTGTTTTTTTCAATACATTATCAATATTTTTTCCAAAAGGAAATTCTTCTGATTCTTCTTCATTTACACTTGGAATTTTTATAACCTCCTCCAAGTCGTGAATAAAATCACTTTTGTTTGCAGATATTAATTTTTCAATATTTTCTAACATAACACACCTCCTTTGCCCAGCTTATTATACAATTAATTATAATTAACTCAAAATCCCAAAAAGGAATAAAAATAAACTTATTAAATCAAAAATAATACTCATGGTCATTTATTATATTATTTTATAAGTATGCATGAGTATGCATGAGTATGCACGAGTATGCGTATGATTATCATTTTATTATTCCTGGCGTATTTTATTATTAATATCAGAATACACTTATTAACCTATATTTTTTGTTTCTAATTAATAAAATATAAATATTGATATATTTTTTTATAAAAAAACTGCCCCGAAATTCGGGGCAGTTTTATTTATTTATTAATATGCTGGCATATCTGGCATTTCTGGTGCTTTTTCTTCTTTTGGTTCATCAACTACTAATACTTCTGTTGTTAAGAGCATTGAAGCAATTGATGCTGCATTTTGTACTGCACTTCTTGTAACTTTTGCTGGGTCGATAATTCCTTTATCGAACATATCTACAAATTCATCATTTAATGCATCATAACCGTAAGCTACTTCGTCTTTTGCCAATACTCTATCGATGATTATTGCTCCATCTACTCCAGCATTTTTAGCAATTTGTCTAATTGGTGCTTCTAATGCTTCATATACAACTTTTGCACCGATTTTTTCGTCTCCTTCTAATTCTTCTAATAATGGTTCAATAGCTTTTTTAGCTCTTAATAATGTTACTCCACCACCAGGAACTATACCTTCTTCTACTGCTGCTCTTGTAGCTGATAATGCATCTTCAATTCTGTGTTTCTTTTCTTTTAATTCTGTTTCTGTTGCAGCACCAACTTTAATAACTGCAACTCCCCCAGCCATTTTAGCAAGTCTTTCCTGTAATGTTTCTTTTTCATATTCTGAAGTTGTATTTTCAATTTGTGCTTTTATCTGTTTAATTCTTTCTTTGATGTTTTCTTCGTCACCTTTTCCACCAACGATAATTGTGTCATCTTTTCTTACTTTTACCATATCTGCTCTACCAAGGTCGTTTAATGTTACATTTTCCAATGTTAATCCAACTTCTTCACTGATTACAACGCCACCTGTTAAGATAGCTATATCCTGTAACATTGCTTTTCTTCTGTCACCAAAACCAGGTGCTTTAACTGCAACTGATTCTAATGTTCCTCTTAATTTGTTTAATACTAATGTTGATAATGCTTCACCTTCAACATCTTCTGCAATAATTACTAATGGTTTTCCAGCCTGTGCAACTTTTTCTAATACAGGAATTAATGGCTTTACTGTTGAAATCTTTTTATCTGTAATCAAGATATATGGTTCTTTCATTATTGCTTCCATTTTTTCTGTATCTGTTACAAAGTATGGTGAAATATATCCTCTATCAAATTGCATACCTTCTGTGAAATCTACAAATGTTTCCATTGTTTTTGAATCTTCAACTGTGATTACACCATCTTCGCCAACTTTGTCCATTGCATCTGCAATTAAGTTACCTATCTGTTCGTTGTTTGCTGAAATTGATGCAACATGTGCAATATCTTCTTTACTTGATAATTTTTTGCTCATGTTCTTGATTTCTTCAACAGCTTTTTCTGCTGCTTTCTGAATTCCATTTTTCATTAACATTGGATTAGCACCAGCAGCTACATTTTTCAATCCTTCTCTTATCATAGCCTGTGCCAATACTGTTGCTGTTGTTGTACCGTCACCAGCCACATCATTTGTTTTTGAAGCTACTTCTTTTACTAACTGTGCACCTAAGTTTTCAAATTTATCTTTTAATTCGATTTCTTTTGCAATTGATACACCATCATTTGTAATTGTTGGTGAACCCCAGCTCTTTTCCAATACAACATTTCTACCTTTTGGTCCTAAAGTTATTTTAACAGCATCTGCTACCTTATTAACTCCTCTTTCTAATGCTCTTCTTGCTTCTTCTGAGAATAACATTACCTTTGCCATTTCACAACACCTCCTTAGTCTTCATATTTTGCTAAAATATCATCTACGTCGATTATAATATAGTCTTCATCGTCAATTTTTATTTCTGTTCCTGAATATTTAGCAAATACTACGTGATCACCTACGTTTATTTCAACATCATCGTCAATAGTTCCAATAGCAACAACTTCTGCTCTCATTGGTTTTTCTTTTGCTGTATCTGGTAATACTATACCGCCTTCTGTTTTCTTTTCTTCAATAACAGGTTTTATTAATAATCTGTTACCAAGTGGTTTTACTTTCACACCAATCACCCTCCTTGTCCATATTTTTTATTTTTTTAGCAGTCAAGTTATCCGAGTGCTAATTTCTATTTGTATGATACTCCTTCTTGAAAAAAATTTCAAGCATTATTATAAGCGTTTATTCCTTTTTATTTTCAATTAATCGTGATTATAATTAAAATTCTAATTATTCTTCCTTTTTCCATAATATTTTATTTGCCCGATCATCAAAAATCTCTTTTATATCCTCTGGTACAGTTAATTCTTCTTTATATGTTTCAATAACCTCTATAATCAAATCCTTTGGCAATGATGAAATTACCCATAAATCACTTATTAAAACCCTGCCTTCATTTTTTACAGGAGCCTTAATAATCGAACTTTCAACTGCTTTTAAAAATATTCTTAAATCTTCTTCTTTATAAAAACCCTTACCTGTATCATTTCCATAATTAATAGGCATTTATACCCCTCCTTAAATTTGTTTTTTGTATTGTTTATTATAACATCTTTTAATTGCTATTAAATTAAAAAAGTTTTTTATATTATTTTATCTTCTTCAACCATACAAAATAACAGGTTATATATACCATTTGTATATATTGAGTATATTATATATAATGATTACTTTCTTGTAAATTACACATGTTTCTAAATCTTTTATTCGATATTCATTAATCATGATTTAACATTTCACAAATAGAAAAACATTTATTTAACACTTTCGTTTTGCTAATGTAATAAAATTGCCTGTAAATTAAATCAAATTATTTTATAATATAGTTGAAGATATTTATTTCTCCATCTTAACTCCGGATTGTGAAAAAAATAATAATATAAGATAATTTTAGTCAGAATTTAATTATTTTTAACTATAACTTAAATATAATTTGTGAAAAAAATAGCTATAAAGTTTATATATATTCATAAAACATATAAATAAAAACTTTATCTTGAGGAGGGAACGGAATGTCCGTAGAACTTGAAAGTAAGTTAAAAGAAGTAGAAGAATATATTGACTCTCTGGAACTCGAAGGGAAGGACAAAGTTACAAAGAGAAGTTATCTAATCCATGTGCTACATAGAGCACAGGAAATAATTGGTTATTTACCAATTGAGGTTCAAAAATTAATCGCTAAAAAATTAGACGTTCATGCTTCTGATGTTTATGGAGTAGTAACGTTTTATAACTTTTTTTCAATGAAACCAAAGGGAAAATATCCTATAAGTGTATGTTTAGGAACAGCATGTTATGTTAGAGGATCAGGAGATATTTTAGAAGAATTTAAAAAACAATTAGGCATTAAAGAAAACGAAACAACAGAAGATGGATTATTCAGTCTTCATGCTGTTAGATGTGTAGGAGCATGTGGTCTTGCACCAGTTGTTATGATTGGTGACGAAGTTCATGGAAGATTAACGAAAAACGATGTAAAGAAATTAATAAAAGAATACCGTGAAAGAGGTTAAGGAGGGAAATATATGCCTAAAATTAAAAGCCTTGAAGATTTATTAAAACAGAAGGAAGCTGCAAAAAATAAATTGAATTTAAGAAAAATTGCTGATAAAGACAATATAATAACTTTAAAGGTTGCAATGGGAACATGCGGAATTGCAGCTGGTGCAAAAGAAACATTTAACAAATTGGTTGAAATTGTTGAGGAAAAAGGACTTGATAATATTAGAATTATTCAAACTGGTTGTATGGGGTATTGTCATGCAGAACCTACTGTTGAAGTTTCTGAACCGGGAAAGGAACCTATATTATATGGAAAAATCAACGAAGAAAGAGCTGTTGAATTAATTGAAAAACATATATTAAACGGAGAATTGCTTCAGGATTCAATAATAGGAGAAACACACAAATCCATTAACGAGTAAGGAGGGAATATAATGCCATCATATAAATATCACATATTAATCTGTGGAGGTACAGGTTGTACATCTTCTAAAAGTGAACTTATAAAGGATAATCTTGAAAAGATTATAAAGGAAAAAAATCTTGAAAATGATGTTCAGGTTGTTAGAACAGGTTGTTTTGGATTCTGTGAACAGGGACCTATTGTAAAGTTCTTACCTGATAATACATTTTATGTTAGAGTTACACCGGAAGATGCAGAAGAATTGGTTAATGAACATATTATAAAAGGTAGAAAAGTTGAAAGATTGTTATACGTGGAACCTACAGAAAAGGAAAAAATCGACGAATCAAAGAAAATGCCATTTTATAAAAAACAAATCAGGGTTGCTTTAAGAAACGCCGGTTTAATTGATCCTGATGATATTGATGAATATATTGCAAATGATGGTTATCAGGCTTTAGCAAAAGCATTATCAATGACTCCAGAAGAAGTTGTTGAAGAAGTTAGAGAATCCGGTCTTAGAGGAAGAGGTGGAGGAGGATTCCCAACAGGATTAAAATGGGGATTTGCCCAAAAAGCAAAAAGCGATGTAAAGTATGTTGTATGTAATGCAGACGAAGGTGACCCGGGAGCATTTATGGATAGATCCGTTTTAGAAGGTGATCCACATTCAGTTATTGAAGGAATGGCTATTGCAGGTTACGCAATAGGAGCAAATCAGGGATATATTTACATAAGAGCAGAATATCCACTTGCAGTTAAAAGACTTCAAAATGCTATTAATCAGGCAAGAGAATATGGACTATTGGGTGAAAATATTTTAGGAACTGATTTTTCATTTGATCTCGAAATAAGACTTGGTGCTGGAGCTTTTGTTTGTGGTGAAGAAACTGCTTTATTAGCTTCAATTGAAGGATACAGAGGAGAACCAAGAACAAAACCTCCTTTCCCTGCCCAAAAAGGTTTATGGGGCAAACCAACTATTATAAATAATGTTGAAACACTTGCAAATATTGCTCCTATTATTTTAAAGGGTGCAAAATGGTTTAGAAGTCTTGGAACAGAAAAATCTCCTGGAACAAAGGTTTTTGCACTAGCAGGTAAGGTTAACAATGTTGGACTTGTTGAAGTTCCAATGGGTACAACATTAAGAGAGGTTATTTTTGATATTGGTGGTGGAATTAGAGATAACAAGAAATTTAAAGCTGTTCAAACAGGTGGACCATCAGGAGGATGTATTCCTGAAGCATATCTCGATACTCCAATTGATTTTGATACATTAACTGCATTGGGTTCTATGATGGGTTCAGGTGGTATGATTGTTATGGACGAAAATACATGTATGCCTGATGTTGCAAAGTTCTATCTTGAATTCTCCGTTGAAGAATCATGTGGTAAATGTACTCCATGTAGAATAGGTAACGTAAGATTACTTGAAATATTAGAAAAGATTACTTCTGGTAGAGCAACAATAGAAGATTTAAATACACTTGAAACTTTAGGAAAAACTATAAAAGATTCTGCATTATGTGGTTTAGGTCAAACATCACCTAATCCAATATTATCCACTCTGCATTATTTCAGAGATGAATATGAAGCACATGTTCTTGATAAAACATGTCCAGCTGGAGTATGTAAGAATTTAATTACATATGTAATTGATAAGGATAAATGTGTGGGATGTACAGCATGTGCGAGAGTTTGTCCTGTAAATGCAATTAGTGGTGAAATTAAGAAACCACATGAAATAGATCAGGAAAAATGTATTAAATGCGGCGCCTGTTATGCAACATGTAGATTCGGCGCTATAGAAAAGATATAAGGAAGGAGGATGCAATATGCCAAAAATTACTATAAATTGTAAAGAGGTTGAAGTTCCTGAAAATTATACAGTTTTAGATGCTATTAATTCAATAGGTGCATATGTTCCAACATTATGTTATATGAAACTTGAAGATATAGGAATTGAAAATAAACCTGCCTCATGTAGGGTTTGTATGGTTGAAGTAGAAGGAAGAAGAAACCTTGCTCCAGCATGTGCTACTCCAGTTTTTGATGGAATGGTTGTTAAAACACATTCAAGAAGAGCTATTCAGGCAAGAAGAACTGCTGTTCAACTTTTATTATCAGATCATCCTCAGGATTGTTTAAAATGTCCTAAAAATGGTGACTGTGAATTACAGAGCCTTGCTCACGAATTAAATATTGTTTCAAATCCTTTTATGGGTAAGATGTCAACTCACAGAATTGACGAATCAGCTGCTATTATAAGAGATCCAAATAAATGTATTATGTGTAGAAGATGTGAAACTGTATGTAATGAATTCCAGACAGTTGGTGTATTATCAGCAGTTAATAGAGGATTTGATGCTGTTGTGAAACCAACTTTTGACTGGAATTTGGAAAATACCGCATGTACTTTCTGTGGTCAATGTGTTGCAGTATGTCCAACAGGAGCTCTTGTTGAAAAATCATATATTGATCAGGTCTGGGATGTAATTGAGGATCCAACAAAACATGTTGTAGTTCAAACAGCTCCTGCAGTAAGGGTTGCTCTTGGTGAAGAATTTGGTTATGAACCTGGAACAATTTCAACAGGGAAACTTGTTTCTGCATTAAAGGTTTTAGGTTTTGATAAAGTATTTGATACTAATTTTAGTGCTGATTTAACTATAATGGAAGAAGCTTCTGAATTTAAAGAAAGACTTGAAAATGGTGGATATATGCCTATGCTTACAAGTTGTTGTCCAGGCTGGGTTAAATTCTTAGAACATCAGTTCCCTGATTTATTAGAAATGCCATCAAGTGCTAAATCACCTCAGCAAATGTTTGGTGCAATAGCAAAAACATATTATGCACAAAAAGCAGGAATTGATCCAAAGGATATAGTTGTAGTTTCAGTTATGCCATGTCTTGCTAAAAAATATGAAGCAAACAGGGAAGAAATGAGAGATTCAGGTTATAAAGATGTTGATTATGTAATTACTACAAGAGAATTGGCAGATATGATCAGAGAATCAGGTATTAACTTCCAGAATTTACCCGAAGGTGAATACGATAATCCATTAGGCGAGTCAACAGGTGCTGCTGATATTTTTGGAAGAACAGGTGGTGTTGCAGAAGCTGCATTAAGAACTGCTTATGAATGGATTACAGGAGAAGAATTAAAAGATGTTGATTTTGAAGCTTTAAGAGGTTATGAAGGAGTAAGAATTGCTGAAGTTGATATTAAAGGTCAAAAAATCAGAATTGGTGTTGCTCATGGTTTAGGTAATGTTAGAAAATTGTTAGAAGATATCAGAGAAGGTAAAGTTGAGGTACATCTTATTGAAGTAATGGCATGTCCTGGCGGATGTGTTGGTGGTGGAGGACAACCTTATCATCACGGAGACTTTAATATCATCAAAAAGAGAATTGAAGCTATTAATAAAATCGATAAAAGCAAACCTATTAGAAAATCACATGAAAATCCATCTATTAAAAAATTATACGATGAATTCCTTGAAAAACCTCTCAGTGAAAAATCACATAAATTATTACATACAAGATATTTTGAAAGAGAATGGTTATGATATAATAAAAGCGGGGATTTCTACCCCGCTTTTTTATAAATATTAAGGAGGGATTGGATGTATACTTATAGTCTTATTGTTATTGCAGACTCTGAAGAAGATGCTATTAAAAAAGCTTCTAAATACGCTGGAAGATATGGTGATCATAATGTATCTTCATGTATTTCATATGCAAGTGAAAGCAAATTATTTGAAGATACCGTCCAGGAATTAATTTCTTTATATAAAGGTTTATACAATGCATCTGAAAATATGATTAAGCGTTTTGAAGGAAAGGTCCCTGAAGATGATTTTATTTTTAATACTTTAAAGGAAAATCTTGAAAGATATGAAAGAGGGAGTTATGCTTATCCCGAAGAATGGAAGCTTGTCTTTCATGATGGTAGAGATTTTGAGCATATAGACGATTATTCTTTTTTTGAAAATATAAAAAATAATACAAATCATGAAAATTTATATCTTTTAATAATTGATATACCATAATATATAAAATAAAAGGGGGATATCCCCCTTTTATTTTATTCTGCAGCAGGTTCGTTAGATACCTTTCTTTGAAATATGTATTTATTATTAACCCCATGTTTTTTGTTACAATTTTTCATTTTACCGTATAGAAGTGTTACTTTTTTGTATTTTTATGGTATAATATGTAATGAAAAAAATACCTAGGGGGGTATAGGGGCCGCCGCAACGGTAACGTCTGCCGTGCGGCTCTCTTTTTTATTATTACTTTTTATTTTTCTTCTTTTTTCTTTTTACTTTTATCTTTGCATTTGGATATTTCCCTTTTAATTCTTTTTCCATTTCTTCATCTGTTTTATCAACTATTTCAAAATCTATTTCCGCTGTTAATTTATTTGCATTTTTTACCCTTACCTTTATTTTATCTCCTAATTTATAAACTTTCTTTTTTCTATCTCCAACAAGAACATTTAATTTTTCATTATAAACATAATAGTCATCCATAGAGGATACATGAACAAGACCCTGTATAAATTTATCCGGTATTTCCACAAACAAACCAAATTTGGTTACATTAGTTATGTATACTTCAAAGATTTCATTCATATGGTCTAAAATATACTCTACCTTTTTCATATCCGCAAGATCCCATTCCGCTTCATTTGCTACTCTTTCTCTTTTTGAACTGTGAGAAGCTATTTCAGGAAGCTTTTCTGTATATTTCTCTATATCTTTTTTTGAAAGCGTTCCTTTTCCTTTTAGATATTTTTTCAATAATCTATGTACAATCAAATCAGGATATCTTCTTATTGGTGATGTAAAATGCGTATAATTTTCAGATGCAAGACCAAAGTGTCCTACATTTAAATCTGAATATACTGCTCTTTTTAAAGAGCGAACCAATAATTTCTGTATACTTTTTTTCAATGGATGATCTTTAAGATGTTCCAATAAATCCTGTAATAATTTTGGATGTATATTCTTTGGAAATTTGTATCTCAAACCTATAATTTCAAGATAATTTTTTAGTTGTAAAAGCATATCCGGATCAGGTTCTTCGTGAATTCTATATATAAACGGCAATCCCTGCGAATCAAATATAGAGGCTATAGTTTCATTAGCTTTAATCATAAATTCTTCAATTATTACTTCTGAAATGCCTCTTTCAACAGGAATTATATCCTTTACGTTGCCATTTTCATCAAATATAAATTTTACTTCTCCACCTTCAATATCAAGAATAGCTCCTCTTCTTCTCCTGTTTTCCCTGATTATCTCCATTAATTCTTTCATCATTTCTAATTGTGGTCTCAACCAGCCTATTTCCTTTTCAAGTTCCTCATCTGCTTCATTTGATAATAGTTTATTTACTTTGCTATATGTAAGCCTTTTTTTACTCCTGATAACTCCGTTATATACATTAAAATCTACAACATCACCATTTTCATCTATTTCCATAAGCAATGACATGGTGAGTCTATCTTCATTTTCAACAAGAGAACATATCCAATCTGAAAGCTCATGAGGCAACATTGGAATTACAGTATCTATTAAATAAACACTTGTTCCTCTTTTAAATGCTTCTTTGTCAAGGTTGGAATTTTCCTTTACATAATGAGAAACATCAGCAATATGAACACCTAATAAATAATTTCCATTATCTAATTTCTTTATTTGAACTGCATCATCAAAGTCTTTTGCAGTATCTCCATCTATTGTAAAGATAATTTCATCTCTAAAATCTTTTCTACCTTTTAAATCCTTATCCTGTACTGTATTTGGTATCTTTAAAGCTTCATTCATTACATTTTTTGGAAATACTCCAGGCTCAGGAAGCTCGTGTTTTATAATGACTATTGGCAAATCCACTTTTGGATCATTTGTGTCACCTATTATTTTTGTTATCTTTACCTCAGGATTTTTACCACCATATTTTATTATTTCAGCTTCTATAACCTGTCCTGGTTTAGCATCATTAAAGTTTTCAGGAGCTACATAAAAATCTGTGTTTATTTTTTGATCTATAGGAATAATAAAACCAAATAATTTTTTCTTTTCAAATATTCCTACAACCTTTTTCATTCCTCTTTTTAATACTCTTACAACTTTTCCTTTTGGCAAGTCTCGCCATGTTCCAATTATTTCTACCAACACTGTATCTTTATGCATTGCATCTTTAGCATTTTCAAGAGTTATGGCTATTTCTTCTCCACCTTTTATGGTTACAAATGCCATACTTCCTCTTCTTGTAAATTCTATAATTCCTATTTTCATATTTTTTCCTGGTAAACAATATTTGTTTTTAGAATTTTTGTAGATTTCTCCGTTATCCATCATTTCTTTTAACGCATCTCTTACCTTTTTTCTTTCTTCCTTTGTTTTAGCCTTTAACTTGGCATATATCTCTTTCTGTAATAAAGGTTTTTTTTCAATTAACTGTATAACCTTTTTTTGTATATTTTTTACCATTTTCTTTCCTCCTAATACGGTTCGTTATGTAAATTATCTTTTTCATAAAATAATGTTATTTTTGGATCGAACATTAATTTTATTGTCCCAACTGGACCATTTCTCTGTTTTCCTATAATTAACTCTGATTCATGTGGGTGATTTAATATAAGATTTTCTCCATTATCATCCTGATTCTCTTTTTTATTATCCTTCTTTCTTTTATAATATGCATCTCTGTATAAAAACATTACCATATCGGCATCCTGCTCTATAGCCCCTGATTCCCTTAAATCACTTAAACGCGGTCTTTTATCTTCTCTCTGCTCTACTGCTCTTGAAAGCTGAGAAAGAGCAACTATAACTACATTTAATTCTCTTGCCAGCAATTTCAATGAACGTGAAATTTCCGAAATTTCCTGTTGCCTGCTTTCACCACTTCTTGATTTAGATGACATCAATTGAAGATAATCTATAAAGATTGCTTCTATTCCATATTCTCTTTTCATTCTTCTTGCTTTTGCTCTTAATGTTCTTGGATCAAGCCCCGGCTCATCATCAACCACTATTTTTGATTGGGATAATTTATGTGCGGCATTAACCAATTTATTCCAATCTTCATTGTTTAACATACCTGTTCTAACTTTTTGTAAATCCACATGTGCTTCAGCACATAATATTCTTTGCACAAGCTGTTCTTTTGACATTTCAAGGTTAAACATTGCTATTGGGATTTTATATTTTATTGCAAGATTACTTGCCACATTTAATGCAAATGTTGTTTTACCCATTGATGGACGAGCTGCGATAATGATTAAATCAGATTTATGAAATCCCGAGGTAAGGCGATCTAAAGAAATGAACCCTGTAGGTAGACCTGTAACGAGAGCATTTGGTTCAACTGAAGCACGTTTT
This sequence comes from Marinitoga sp. 1138, assembly GCF_013363265.1. Taxonomy (NCBI): domain Bacteria; kingdom Thermotogati; phylum Thermotogota; class Thermotogae; order Petrotogales; family Petrotogaceae; genus Marinitoga; species Marinitoga sp. 1138. Next base: position 82,201 of record NZ_LBFA01000026.1, on the reverse strand, counting down.
TTTAATTCATCAAGTTTTTCAAAAACATCGTGAATTATGTTCGGAACTGAATCATATGTTCTCGTTGCTCGTGATTCCGCTATTTCAAATATCTTTTTTTCTGCAAAATCAAGAATTTCTTCCGCTTCACCAATTGTTTTTGTTGCTTCAACTATTTCTGAACTTGCAGTTATAAGGCTTCTTAATAATGACTTATCCTTTACGATTTTTGCATAATATAAAGCATTTGCAGGTGTTGGAACAACTTCAGCCAGATAAATAAGTTTATCTTCTCCACCTGCTCTTTCAAGCAAATTTGCATTTCTTAAACTTTCCATAACAGAAATTGCATCAACAGGCAATCCTCTATCAAATAAATCCTCTATAATTTTAAATATAATTTGATGTTGTTGATTATAAAAATCATGTGAACGTATTTCTTCCAGAATATCCGGTAATATTTGCGGGTCAAGAAAAATACTACCTAAAAGCGCCTCTTCTGCTTCCTGACTATGGGGTGGAGTTAATTCTTTATTCAATGTTAATACCTCCTTTTACAACTCATGATATAATTATAATACTTAATTGTAAAATTTACAAGGAGGAATAAGTGAATGATTGCCAATATATTATTCTACGCTGGTGTAATTTTAATAATTAACTCTATGTATTTATTTAATAGTTCTGCTAAGGAATTAAGAAAAGGTTACTTAAAAAAAGAATCTGTTATACAAAAAAATGATAAACACGCTTTCATCTCACTTGTCATAGCTATTGTATTGTTTATAATTGTTGCTATTTTCTTTTAAAAGAAATATTTTTTTAAAAATAATATGTTAAAATTCTTTGCTATTCATGGCGGTCGCGGCACCCGCCTTAACAAAACAAGGAGGTGTTTTCTTTGAAAACTAAAAACATGGTATTGGCAGGTGTAGTTGCGGCATTATATGTCGCATTAACTGTGGTATTACAACCTATTAGTTACGGCCCTATGCAGGTAAGGATTTCAGAAGCTTTAACCGTTTTACCTTTTTTAAATCCTATTTTTATTCCTGCATTGTATATTGGAGCTATGTTAGCTAATATTTTTGGTGGATTTGGCGCAATTGATATCTTTCTTGGCAGCGCTTTGACTTTAGTAGCCGCATATTTAACCTATAAAATGCCAAATAAATATCTTGCACCATTGCCACCTGTAATTGTTAATGCATTTGGTGTTTCTGCTTATGTTGCTCCTCTTGCACATGTTCCATATTGGTCAACTGTATTATGGATTGGTATTGGAGAAGCAATAGCATGTTATGCACTTGGATTACCTCTTTTAATTCTCTTAGAAAAAAGAGGAATATTAAACTTTAATAAAGCTACAGAATAATGCACAAAGGCTCCCGTAAGGGGAGCCTTTGATTTTTAAGCATTATGAGGTGCAACTATGACGGCGTATCAATAGTTGTCAGGCCATTCCAAGATAGGCTTTTTGTACACTTTCATCCTTCAATAATAAATCTGAATCATTTTCAAGTATAATATTTCCTGTTTCAAGCACATACCCATAATGGGATACTCTTAATGCCTGAGCAGCATTTTGCTCAATTAATAAGATAGTTCCTCCATTTTCATTTATAACCTTTATAATATCAAACACTTCAGAAACAAGTACAGGTGCTAATCCTAACGATGGTTCATCCATCATTATAATTTCAGGTTTACTCATAATTGCTCTACTAATAGCAAGCATTTGCTGTTCTCCACCTGATAATGTTCCTCCTAATTGTTTTAAACGTTCCTTTAATCGCGGGAATAAATTATATACCCATTCTAAGTCTCTTTCTATACCTTCTTTATCTTTTCTATTATATGCACCCATCATAAGATTTTCATATACGGTTAAATTCGGGAATATTCTACGTCCTTCTGGAACAAGAGCTATACCCATTCTTGTAATTTCATGTGAACTTTTTCCTGCAATATTATTTCCCTTATAGAGTATTTCACCGCTTTTTGGTTTTACAAGTCCGGCAATAGCTGAAAGGGTTGAGGTTTTTCCGGCACCATTGGCACCAATAAGGGTTATAATCTTCCCTTTTGGAACCTTTATGTTAATTCCTTTTACAGCATGTATAGCTCCATAATATATGTTTAAATCTTTAATTTCAAGTACTATTTCATTATTATTCTGCTTTTGCATTCTTCCACTCCTCTCCAAGGTATGCCTCAATAACCCTTGGATTCTTTTGAATCTCTTCAGGCTTACCTTCAGCAATTATTGCACCATAATCGAGAACAAGTATTCTTTCACACACTCCCATAACAACCTTCATATCGTGTTCTATTAAAAGTATGGAAAGATTAAACTCATCTCTTATTTTTCTAATAAAATGCATTAATTCTTCAGATTCCTGTGGATTCATACCTGCTGCTGGTTCATCCAATAACAATACTTTTGGATGCGTTGCCAGAGCACGTGCAATTTCTAATTTTCTCTGTAACCCATAAGGTAATGCTGATGCTTTTTCCTCTGCAAGATGTAATAATCCAACCTTTTCTAATAATAACAATCCTTCTTTTATCATTTCTTTTTCTTTACTTAAATATCCAATTTTTGTAAGAGCCTTTATAAACCACATTGGCGAACTACCCTTTGGATTTTTACCATGCTTTTTCATTATTTTATCCACATCGCTATTTGAAAGCATATGATGTTGAGCAACTATAACATTTTCTAAAACTGTCATATCCTGAAATAATCTAATGTTCTGAAATGTCCTGGCAATTCCAAGATGCGTAATTTCATGTGGTCTAAATGGCGTAATATCAATACCATCAAAAATTACCTTGCCTTTTGTAGGGATATAGATACCTGTAATAACATTAAATGCTGTTGTCTTACCGGCTCCATTAGGACCTATTAAGCCCAATAATTCTCCTTCATACAATTGATTATGAAAATCATTAACTGCTATAAGCCCTCCAAATTGCATTGTTATGTGATTCATTTCAAGAATTTTTTTCATCATTCATCACCTTCTTTACCTAAATAAACCTCTGCTAAGGAAGGTTTTTTCACTTCTATTTTCAAGAATTTTAATATTCTCTCCCATGTAAGTTCGCTTCTTCCCATAATACCCTTCTGCCAGAATATCATCAGGAAGATAAATATTGCAGAAATAACAAGCATTCTCATTCCTGGAATACCTGGAACATGCATACCAAAAATATCAAATGGTTCTTCTAAAGCTCTTAAATATTCAAACATAAGAGCAAATACTCCTGCACCTATAACAGAACCTGTAATACTTCCTAAACCTCCAAGAACAACCATTATTAATACATAGAATGTCAATAACGGACCAAATGTTGTAATCCTTGGATCAATTGTTGTAAGCCAATGAGCATATAATGCTCCTGAAATACCTGCAAAGAATGCACCAAAAACAAAGGCCAATAACTCATGTTTAAATACATTTATACCCATTGATTCTGCAGCTATTGAGTCTTCTCTTATAGCAATCAAAGCCCTTCCATATGAACTCTTAACAAGACTGATAATAGCGATTAATGTAACCAATAACCAACCCCATGCCCAATATACATTTGTGTAATTAGGAAGTCCTTTTAATCCAAGAGGACCATTGGTAACGCTAATCATATTATTTGCTGCAACCCTTGCTATTTCAGCAAAACCCAAACTTGCAATTGCAAGGTAATCACCTGATAATTTCAAAGTAGGCCATCCAATTAGAAATGCAAATACAGCTGCAATTACTCCTCCAGCAATTGTTGCTACCAAAAATCCTGAATGAAGATTCAATAACCATGGCTGAATTGGCATAATTATATAAGACATTTCCTTTTGCATTGGTTCAAGGGTTAATAATGCTGATGTATAAGCACCTAATAACACAAATCCAGCATGTCCCAATGAGAATATACCTGTAATACCATTTATTAAATTCAAACTAACTGCCATTATTGCATAAATAGGTATTAAAGTAATAATTCTTAATGTGTAATCATCAAAGCTATTATTGGCATAAGATAAAAAAAGCGTAAATATAACAATAGCTATTATATTTAATATCCAGTTTAATTTTTTCATACTCATGCTATCACACCTTTACCACAGATTTTTTACCCAATAATCCATCGGGTTTTATTAAAAGAATGATAATAAGGATAATAAAAGCAAAGGCGTCCCTGTAACCTGCTGCAGATGGCATTAATGCAACAAGGAATATTTCCATAATTCCTAATAAAAATCCACCAACAACAGCACCAGGAATAGAACCTATTCCACCAAGAACAGCTGCAATAAATGCTTTAAGACCGGGCATAAATCCCATATATGGAAATACGTTAGGATATCTCATAGCCCACATAATACCTCCAGCTGCTGCCATTGCTGAACCCAATGCAAATGTAAAACCAATTACCATATCCACATTAATACCCATTAATGATGTTGTAGGTATATCTGAGGAAATTGCCCTCATAGCCATACCAATTTTTGTTTTATATACTATCCAGAAAAGGATTAAGAACAATACAGCTGTTATTATGAAAACCATAAAGGTTAAAACTGGTATTCTTGCCCCTCCAATTGTAAATGTTTTATTTAATATCCATTTGTTATTTTCATTAAAAACTGCTGTAAATGATTTTGGAACTGCACCAAAAACAACAACAGCTATACTTTCTAAAAAGAAACTCATACCAATTGCTGTGATTAACGCGGAAATTCTAGGAGCGTTTCTCAAAGGTTTATATGCAATTCTATCTATAAGGAAACCAAGAAATGCAGCTCCTAAAACACCAATAATTACGGAGAGCCATAGGGGAGAACCTACCAATGATGCATAAAACGCAAAATAAACACCCATCATCATAATGTCACCATGGGCAAAATTTATAAGTCTTAAAATCCCATAGACCATTGTATATCCAACGGCTAATAATGCATATAATCCTCCAAACATTAAGCCATTAAATAAATTTTGAAGAAAAATTGAACCACTCACAAAAACACCTCCATTTCAATCAATAAAAAACCCCGGAGTGACCGGGGAATTAAAGCTAAAATTATTTTTCAGCAGGATTTACTGTAGTTACATATGTAAATTCTCCATTTTTAACCATATCAACTACAACTGATTTTTCAGCATCACCATTTTTGTTAATAGTAATCATACCTGTTGCACCAGGGAAGTTTTTAACTTCTCTAATTGCTTTAGCAATAGCTTTTGGATCTGCTTTCCCGGCCATCTCAATAGCTTTTCTCATAACTAAGTATGCATCAAATCCCAAAGCATGCATAGCACCTGGTTTTGTTCCAAATTTTTCTATAAACTTTTCAACAAATACCTTTGTCATTTCTGTTGCTGCACCATCTGGATGGAAATGTGTTGTGTAATATAATCCTTCTACTGCATCTCCACCGATTTTTATTAATTCTTCTGCTTCTGCACCGTCACCAGCAAGTATTGGACCATTGTATCCTAACATTCTTGCCTGTCTTGCAAATAATGAAATTTCTGGATAATATCCTGTGATATATAATACATCTGGATTTTTATTTAATGCATCTGTTAATTGAGCACTAAATTCCTGGTCACCTGTTTTAAAGAATTCAATAAAGTAATTTCCGCCAAGTTCTTTAAATTTCTTTTTGAAGAAATTAGCTAAACCAACACTGTAATCCTGTTCAACATCAATAAATACTGCTGCTTTCTTTGCTTTTAAATTATCAAATGCGAATATTGCTGCTGCAGCACCTTGATATGGGTCGATAAAACATACACGTGAAACATATTTTTTACCTGTTGTAACTAATGGATTTGTTGATGAAGAAGTTAACATAGGAATATGTTTTCTTTCGGCAACTGCACCACCTGCTAATGAATGAGCACTTGCAACTTCACCAATAATTGCTACAACCTTGTCTTTGTCAATTACCCTACTTACAGCATTTGCAGCTTCTGTTTTTTCGGATCTGTTATCAACAAGTACTAAATCAATTTTCTGACCCAATACTTCTGGATACATTTCATGTGCTAATTCAATTCCCTGCCAGCTCATTTCACCAAATGCTGCAATACCACCGGTCATTGGTAAAACAACACCAATTTTAATGTTTGCAAATACAACGAGACTTAAAACTAAAACCATCGTCAATAAAAACTTCTTCATAGAATCCCTCCCTTAATATTACAAATGTAAAATCTTGGTTATATTTTACCACACTTTAATATAACTGTCAAGTATGAAAAAAATTTCATTTATTTTATTAACAATCAAAATATTTTATTAACATAGCGAACCTTTTTATCCAAAAAAACACATAATATTCTTTATATATATGTTTTGTGTATATACAAACTTCAAAGGAAATCTATTTATTCTAAACAAAGCAGCAAAAAAGTAATATAAAAAATAAAAAGAATTTCATAAACTTTAAAAGATTTATGATATACTTAGTTTTTGAATAGATTAGAGGGAGGATTTATTTTGAATATACAGAAATGGTTATTTTCAAGCGGTGTATTACATAGAGTAAGAAAACCTGCAAGATATATTGGCGGAGAATATAATATTATAAAAAAAGATTTAAATAATAAAATAAGAATAGGTCTTATGTTTCCAGACCTATATGAAGTTGGTATGTCTCACACAGGGTTTCAAATATTATTAAATGAATTTAATTCTTTTGAGAATGTGTATGCTGAAAGGATTTTTTTACCCTGGAAAGATATGATTGAAGAGATGAAAAAACACAATATTCCTTTATATTCTCTTGAAACATTTACTCCTATAAAAGATTTTGATTTAATAGGAATTACCTTGCAATATGAGCTATCTTATACCAATCTATTACACGCGTTAAAACTTGGAAATATACCTGTCTGGTCAAAAGATAGATCTGAAAATGATCCTATAATTATTGCCGGAGGACCAAGCGCTTCAAATCCTGAACCATTAAGGGATTTTATTGATGTTTTTTTTAATGGTGATGGCGAAGAGGTTTCTGAAGATATTATAAAAATAATTTCAAGTGATGTTTCAAGAGATGAAAAACTTAAAAAATTTCACGAAACGGAAGGATTTTATGTGCCAAAATTTTATCCTGTTGAAGAAAATAATTATGGTTTTTATATTCCAAAATTTAAAGATAGAGTTAAAGTAAGAAAGGTTAGAGATTTAAATACGGTGAAATTTCCGGTTAATCAAATAGTCCCAAAGATTAAAACTATTCACAACAGGGCTATAATAGAGGTTATGCGTGGTTGCGATAGAGGCTGTAGATTCTGTCACGCGGGTTTTTATTATAGACCTGTAAGAGAAAGGACAGCCAAGAGCATAATTGATTTATCCTACAAAACACTTGAAAGTACCGGTTATAATGAAATTTCACTATTATCTTTGAGTACTCTGGATTATAGTGATTTAGAAAGTGTTCTTGATGAATTAAATGATTTTTTAAAAGAAAACAGAATTTCAATTTCTTTACCTTCAAGCAGGGTTGATAGATTTGGTATAGAAATTGGAAGTAAGATTTCTGGAGCCCGAAAAACAGGGTTAACCTTTGCTCCCGAAGCTGGTTCACAGAGATTAAGAGATATAATAAACAAAAATTTAAGTGAAGAAGAAATTATTAATGTCGCTAAATTTGCCAAAGAAGCTGGCTGGAGAAGAATAAAACTATATTTTATGATTGGATTGCCAGGAGAAACCGATGAAGACGTAAAAGCTATTGTTGAATTAGCTCGAAAAATAAAAAAAGAGGCCAAATTAAAGGATATTACTGTTAATGTCTCGATTTTTATTCCAAAACCACATACTCCTTTTGAAAAAGAGCGGTTTGTACAACCAAAAGAGGTTAAGGAAAAAATAAAAATATTAAATGAAGTAAGGAAATTCGCAAGATTAAACATCCATGACCCTTACGAAAGTTTAATTGAAGCATTGTTATCTCGTGGAGATAGTAAAATTGGAAAGGTTATTTATGATGCAGCCTTTGAAGAAGGTGCCATTTTCGATGAATGGGAAGAAGAATTCGATTTTAGAAAATGGGCAAGAGCTATAAACAAAAATAATATAAACACATCTCTTTATTTAGATGAAATAAATACAGATGAATTGCCATGGAAAATCGTGGACATTTTAATAACCGAAGAATTTTTAAAATTTGAAGAAAAAAAAGCTGAAGAAGCAAAAACTACTGAAGACTGCAGATGGGATAAATGTTCTTTATGTGGTGTGTGTATAAAGACTGGATTAAATAATATATTAATGAAGCAGGTGAAAAGATGAAAGAGTTTGAATATTTAAAGGATCTTGTCTTTAATGCTGGAAGAAAGCTTTTGGAATGGCGTGAAGAAGAGTTTTCTGTTAATACTAAATCTTCGAAATTTGATCTGGTAACTTCTCTTGATTTTAGAGTTCAGGATTTCTTATATAATGAATTAACTAAAAAATTTCCTGAAATAGGATTTTTGGCTGAAGAAGATGGTTTTGACAAAAAACCTTCAACTAAAGGATACTGGGTTATTGACCCAATAGATGGAACTGTTAATTTTGCAAAAGGAATTCCAAATTTCTGCATTTCCGCTGCATATGTTGAAGATGATGAACCATTATATGGTGTTATATATGCACCTGTTATGAATCAATTAATATATGCTGAAAAAGGAAAAGGAGTATATGAAAATGGCAAAAAGGTAATTCCTCATTGGAATAAAGATATTGAGAGTTCTATGATATCTTTAGGAAATTTACGTGGTCATACATATAAATTTTTCCGTGCTCTTGAAAACAATGTAATGAGAGTGAGACTGTTAGGTACTGCTGCTTTACAAATTGCATATGTGGGAACTGGAAATCTTGATGCATTTATTTCTGTAAAAGGAAATTCATGGGACGTTGCTGCAGGATATATTATTGTAAAAGAAGCTGGAGGAATAATTACAGATTATTCCGGAAACAAAGCTACAATCTTTAATAAAAAAGCTATTTATTCTAATCCATATATACATGAAAGATTATTAAAAATTATACAGGGGGTGCAAATATGAAGGCGTTGATATTGTGTGCTGGTAAAGGTACAAGGTTAAGACCTTTAACATTTACAAATGCAAAACCATTAATTCCTATTGCAAACAAACCAACTATTGTATATAGTCTTGAAATGATTAAGGAAGCTGGTATTACAGAAGTTGGTATTGTTGTAAACCCAGATAATAAAAAGGATTTTGAAGCCACTTTAGGAACTGGAGAACAACTTGGTTTAAACATAACATATATCGTTCAGGAAGAACCTAAAGGATTGGCTCATGCTGTTGCTATCTCAGAAGATTTCTTAAAAGATGATGAATTTTTAATGTATTTAGGTGATAATCTGGTAACTGTAGATTTGAAAAAGTTTGTTGAAGAATTTAATAATGAAAATATGGATTCATTTATTCTTTTAACTCCTGTAGAAGATCCTTCAAGATTTGGTATTGCTGTTTTAAAAGATAATAAGGTTATAAAGGTTGTTGAAAAACCAAAGGATCCTCCATCGGATTTAGCAATTATCGGTGTATATATATTTAAACCTGTTGTTTTTGAAGCTATTAAAAATATTAAACCATCATGGAGAGGCGAATTGGAAATTACAGATGCTATTCAATGGCTACTTGATAATGAAAAAAATGTAGGGGCACATATTATATATGGCTGGTGGAAGGATACAGGAAAACCTGAAGATTTGATTGAAGCCAATAGAAAAATATTAGAACAGTTAAAAGATAGCAGAAATGAAGGTATTGTTTATGAAAACTCTTCAATTCACGGTAATGTGGTAATTGGAAAGGGTGCAAGAATTTTAAATAGCGTTCTTAGAGGTCCAATAATTATAGGAGATAATGTGCTTATTTCAGATTCATATATAGGTCCTTATACAAGTATAGGAACAGGAGTTACAATTGAAAATGCTGAAATAGAAAATTCTATAATACTTGATAATGCAACAATTGCACATCTTGAAACAAGATTGGATTCAAGTATAATTGGAGCAAATGCAACAGTGGTTCACAGCGATAGAAAACCAAAAACTATAAGACTTGTTGTTGGTGATTATTCAAAAATAGAAATACCAAGATAAATATATTCAATTCCCGGCTTTATTGCCGGGAATTTTTATTTCTTGAAAATTATAATAATTGAGAAAAATATAAGTTCATGATTTGATTTCGTTGTAGATTAAAAAAAATAAAAGTTCTTTAAAAATATCATTCTAGAAAACTTCATAAAAAGATTCACTCATGAGACTCGATTGCTAATCCTCAAAAACTTTTTTCGAAAATAGAAATAATAATAATCGCTCAAACAAGTAGAAAATTCTAATCCTCAAAAATTCTCGTTCCCGCCGGTCGTTGCAGACTCACATCCATGTTCGTCTTCACTCAAAATCACATCCGTGTGATTTTGTCCGGCTTCACATCGAATTTTTTCGGGAATTTTCAAGTTTTCGCTCATATTATTATTTCTATTTTCTTATTTCTTATTATATGTCATTATATAAGTAAAACATAAAAGAAAACACGAGTAAAAAGGTGAATGAAGGCTTGAAATTTCCCGAACGGAGATATTGCGTGAGCCGGAACAGCAAAAGTATTGTGAAAAATAAAAACGAATGAAGACTCGAAGAACGCCCGAAAAAACTGCGAATGGAGAGGGTCAAAAAAACAGGATGTTTTTTTGAGCGCAGCTTCTGCAGGGATGCAGAAGCTAAGCGACCCCGCGTATATGAGCAGTTTTTGAGGATCAGCGTTCGAGTTGTCTGAAAGAGTTTTTATTTTTCACAATTATAAGAAATTTTTATAAAGGCATAATATAACCCCAATTCTATAATACCTTCTAAATAAGTAAAAATTAAAAATCGAATAAAAATAGCGTGTAATATTTTATAAATAGCTTTAATAGCCTTGAGTAACTGTTTTAATGATTATGTTTTTTATTAAAGAAGTGATATAGTACACATGGTGAAAATATATTATTGGAGGTGCAGCTATGATTAACTTTTTTAAAGTGGATAAAATTCCTGAAGAGTATGATTTTTTAGATATTATGGTTGTTGATATTTTCGGAAGATTAAAGCACGTTACTCTTCCAAAGAGTTATGTTTCAGAAAAGACTTTTAAAGAAGGTATCGGTTTTGATGCTTCTAACTTCGGTTTTGCCAAGGTTACTGATTCAGATATGGTGGCTATTCCTGATTTATCAAAAATCTTTGTCGAAGAAAATGAAGGAATGAAAATTGTTCATGTTTTATCAGATGTAATCAGTCCTTCAACCGGTAAATTTTTTGCACAATATCCAAGAAGCATTGCTAAAGAAACTTTAAAATATATAAAAGAAAGCGGCATTGCAGATGATGCAAAAATGCTTGTTGAATTGGAATTTCATATATTTGACGGTATAACCTTTAAAACTGGCGAAACAGAATCATATTACTTCCTTGAAAATGATGAAGGACTCGGTTATGAAGACAATCAGCCAAAAACTTATGGTTCATCATATCATTTAAATGAACCTTATGATATTCATTTCACTTTAAGAAATGAAATTGTTAAATCACTTGAAAATGCTGGTATTCCTGTAAAATACCACCATCACGAAGTTGGTATTGCACAACATGAAATTGAATTGAATTTCATGAGTCTCGTTGATGCTGCAGATAACGTTACTTTGGCAAAATATATAATAAGAAAAATAGCCGAAAGATACGGATTATATGTAACCTTTATGCCAAAACCTATGTTTAATATGGCAGGAAATGGTATGCACGTTCATCAATACCTTGAAAAAGATGGAAAGAGCTTGTTTGTTGGTGATGAATTGTATAATTTAAGCGAATTGGCTTTAAATTATACTGCCGGTATTTTAAATCACAGTTTAACAGGTTCGTTGTTATCCTGGTCAAATCCTTCAACTAATTCATACAAAAGACTTGTTCCAGGTTTTGAAGCACCTATTTCTGCTTCATTTTCAAAAGGTAGCAGAAGCGCAGCTGTAAGAATTCCTGGATATTTAAGCAAGGCTGATACAAGAATTGAATTTAGAACTGGCGATGGCTCAGCAAATGTTTATTTCTTCCTTTCTGCAATGGTTTTAGCAGGTATTTCTGGCATAGAAAAGAAGCTTGATCCCGTAGAATTAGGCTTCCATTCTAAAGGAGAAAATGAAAAGGTATTCCCTCTTGATTTAAGATTGGTAATGAAAGGTCTTAAAGATGACAAAGATTATTTAAAAACATTCCCTGAAGAATTAATTAATAAATGGTATGACACTAAAATGAAAGAAGCAAATCTTATTTATTCAATTCCTGTTTCAAAAGAATTTGAAATGTATTTTGAACTTTAATAATAAAATAAGGCTGGCTTTAAGCCAGCCTTATTTTATTGAAAATGCTTTTTTAGCATTGTTTAATAGTATTTCCGATGTTTCATCAATTGATATTTCCTTTATTTCTGCTATTTTTTCAATAACGTATTTTACATATAACGGATTGTTTCTTTTGCCTCTATATGGAACAGGGGTTAAAAATGGGGAATCTGTTTCCGGTAATATCATTTCAATTGGCGTATTTTTTACAACTTCTACAAGCTTATGATTGTTTTTAAATGTAATTGGTCCATCTATTCCAATATAAAATCCCAGATCAAGGAATTTTCTTGCCGTTTTCCAATCTGAAGAGAAGCAATGAACTACACCTAATTTATCTGGAATCCCATTTTCAACTAATAGATTAAATGCATCTTCATATGCTTCCCTGATATGTAAAATAACAGGCAAGCCAATTTCTTTTGCAATTTCTAATTGATTTATAAAAGATTTATACTGATCTTTTTTTGTTGTGTATTCCCTATAATAGTCAAGACCTATTTCACCAATTGCAATAACCTTTTCATTTGATGCAAGAATTTTTATTGTGTCAAAATCTTTATTGCTTAAATTAGATGAATCATTTGGATGAATACCAACAGAGGCATATATTTTTTCATATGTATTTGCGAGCTCTACTGTATTAAATGAATTGTCTATATCTATTCCAACCTCTATAACAAATTCCATATTTTCATTATCAAATTTCTTTATTATTTCATTTCTTTCTTCTATTAAATTTAAATGACAATGTGTATCTACTAATCTCACTTATTATTCTCCTCCACTTTTTGGAATTACACAAATAAATTGACTTTCTCCATCATTTATATTTTTAAATTGATGTTCTACATTTGGTGGAACAAATACAAAATCTCCTTCTTCAGCGATAACTGTTTCTTCGCCATTGAATACCTCTAATTTTCCTTTTACCACAAAAACCTCATGTTCCCAATTGTGTGTATGTTTAGGTGTAAATCCACCTTTTTCTATTGTAAAAAGTCTCATTACAAAGTTAGGTGCACCCAATTTATTACCTATGAGCACTCTTTTGTGAGCACCTTTTACATTCACACCATCATCATATGTAATTGGCTCTACTTCCATAGCTTTTCCTACATAAGCCTTTTCCATTTTATCCCTCCTGTTTATCTTTTTTGGATAATATTATGTATAAAGATATTCCTATTATTATAAATAAAATACTTATTAATACTGCTACCTTCATATTTAAGAACATTAAAGAATCTGTTCTTAATAATTCTATTACTCCACGTCCTGCTGAGTATAATATCAAATACAATGATATTATTTCACCGTCAAACCTTTTTTTATTCCTTGCATAATAGAATAAGAATAAAAATATTAATAAATCCCATGTTGATTCATACAAAAAGGTCGGATGGAAGTATTCATAACTTTCATATCCTGGCATTCTAAATTGTGGCGGCACATACATCTTCCACGGAAGATTTGTGGGAGAACCATATGCTTCATAATTAAAAAAGTTTCCCCATCTTCCTATTGCCTGCCCAAGCGGGAGCACATGTGCCATTAAATCCAATCCCTGTAAGAAATTAAATGTTATATTCTTTTTTATTTTTGTATATAAATATACTGCTATTAACGCCCCCAGAATTCCACCATGAATTGCCATTCCACCATGCCACGTTTTAAATACTTCACTAAAAGGTAATTTCGAATAATAATCCCAATTAAATGTTACATAATATGCACGTGCTCCAATAATGGAAAATATAATCCCTATCATCACAGCATTTGAAAGGTCATCTTCTGAAATATTCCATTTTTTTGCAGTATCATTTGCAAGATAAAAACTTAAAAAAACACCTGTTGCAATTAATAAACCATACCATCTTATTTGTAACGAACCAAAATTCAATATAACCTGATTTAATAAGATTTTTCCTGAAAACACTCCGGGTAATAGAAATATTACAGCTAAAAGATATATTGAAATTGAAATTATAAATACTTTTTTAAATAATCTATCTTTCATAATTACCCCCTTGAAATCATCTTTTAAAAATGGTATAATTTGTATCGGTTGCGGGTGTAGCTCAGCTGGTAGAGCGTCAGCTTCCCAAGCTGAATGTCGCGGGTTCGAATCCCGTCGCCCGCTCCATTTTTTTATTTTTCTTCTATTCTATCATCAGTTCATCTCTATTTCTTTCCGCGAAAATTTCCTTGAATATTGTATGTAAGTCTCCTTTTGAATAAACTCCACCCTTGTTTGCAACTTCCTCATCCAGATTTTCTAAACTTTCTATTCCTTTTACATTTGAAGCTACTATTGCCCCACCTGGTTCTTTCATAATTTTATTATATTTCGCGACAACTTCCATATGTGGTTTTACAGTTTCTATTTCATCTAAGTTTTTTACTTTATCTTTTTCTATAACTTCATCAATTGTATTATCGCCCTCATCAGTATCAGTTTCATTTTCAGCTTCTGTATTTTCTTCTTCACCTGTTTCCTGATTTTTTTCTTCGATTAAATCCTCTATATCTATGTTCTTTTCCTCTACTTGCTCCTCTATATTTTCTTCTATATTTTCCTCTGTCATATTTTCTTCTTCTATATTTTCCTCAACATTTTGAGGCGGTTCGCTTTCTTCAAGCAGATTATCCACATCTAATTCTTCCAGATTTTCCTCTGTATTGTCCTGAATTTGTGGTGCAGGTGGTGGAGGTGGCGGTGGTGGTGCATTTTGCGGTTCAGCTTCTGGCAAAACTGATTCATTGGATATTTCTTCTTCATCAATATCCATTTTTTGTTTCATCTTTTCATATTCCTGCCATAATTCCTCTAATTCATCAACCTTTACTTCAAGTATTTCTTCTACAGGAATTACTTCTTCTTCAACTTCAACTTCTTCAATAGTTTCTTCTTCTTCTTTTTCAACCTTTGCACCTTTAGCACCTAATGAGTATTTTCTAAATACAAAGAAATATGATAAACCTACTAATAATAAAATAATTAAAAGTATAATGGCAGAGGCTATAATATAAGCAGTAATTGGAATTTTTATCTTTTCTTCTTCTGTTCCAGTTGCTTCTTCGGTGGTTATGTTTGCACTTTTAAAATGTAAATCTTCTTCTATATTACCTTCTCTTATACTTTTCAAAGCTAATTGAACTTTTTCATCATTGGGATAATATTTTAAATATTTTTCAGCTTCAGTATATTTTTTTAAATAGAATTTTGTCCATCCAAGCATATATCTAATATCAGGATATTTTATCTCTATTTCAGCTGTTAAACTTAAAGCTTCCTGAAAATATCTTTCTGCAGCTTTGTATTCGCCAGACTGAAAAGAGCTTTTCCCATTAAAATAATACACTTCAGCCTTTTCAAGAAGTGTCTGGGAAAAAATCACTATATTCAAAATTATAAAAATTAATAATATTAAAACTTTACTTTTGCTTTCCATAATTCAAATCCCCCGTCTTTTTTTATAAGAAGCAAAAACGTATCTTTTTCTATTCCTATTATATCTATAATTTCAAAATCTGTAATTGAATCATAAACACCTGGAAACACCTTGTTTTTTAAATCTATATATGTTGCAAAATTTCTATCAAATATCCATAATCTATTGTTATTTTCAAGTAACTTCATCTTGCCTACATCGCCATCTCCAACAAATTGAACTTTTGAGTTTTTAGTATCATATACCACCAATCTATAATCAGATGTAAGCAGGAAAATATAATATGATCTTGAATAATAATCAATTATATTACCTATAGGTTTTCTTGTTAAATCTTCTATACCAGCTCTGGTAACTACTGTAACCCATTTATCTTCTTTTCTTTTTAAGACCTTATTTCCTAAAATTATATAAAAGTCATTATTTATTACTTTTATAGAGTCAAAAGGGGTCTTTTCAGATATAAGTTCATTATTTTCATATACTTTTGCAAGACCATCCTGATAATCAACATATATATATTTCCTGATTTCCGGAAGGTAATAAACGTTATTATGGACTTCAAAATCTATATTTTTTATTTTCATAAATTCATTTGAACTGGCATCTATAGCATAAACCCCATCCATTGTAGTTACATATAAACGTTTTTTATATTCTATGCTTCCAAGTATTTTTTTATTTAATATATTCCTTCCATCAAGATCATATACCCCATTATCTGAAACCACAAAGGCATTATCTCCAAGCATATATATTTTTCCATAAGTTAATTTAGAAATATATAACAATTGTTCTTCTAAATCTATCATGTGAAGTTTCATATAGGAGCTGGATTTTACAAATATATTTGCCAGTGATTCTTTTTCTGTTTTTAATTCCATTTCTTTTTTCTTTTCTTCTAACTCTTTTTGTGATTCAACAAAATCATCGTCTTTTATTTGAGGGATTTTTACCGTTTTTATATCTTTTGACAATAATTTTTGAACAGTTTTTAAAACATTGTTGTCAGAATATAGTTTGTCATAGGATAAATCAAATGTAAACATCCTGGCGTTTTTTAATTCGGCACTTTTTAACGTAACAAGCCCATCTCCTATACCATCAATTAATTCTGGATAAAAATCTTTTAACTTTGAATTTTTTAAATAAGCATTTAAATCTGGTTTTGTTCCCATTATTACATAATAGTCAATATCTTTTCTTGTTTTCATATTATTTAATTTTCTTATAAACTTTGAATCCGGAAGCAAATCTTTATAATATGATGCATACATTTCGATTTTGGAGCTAATATTTAAAAATAATGAATTATAATCCTCTTTGTTTATACCATAAGAGAGCTCCATAACCTCAGGATTCTTCTTGTATATGATGTTGTAATATATAGGATTAACTATATTCATTCCTTTATTTGGTGGTGAAAATAAGGTTAAAGTTCTAACATTTTTTATTTCAGGATGTGTTTCTAATGCATATCTTACAATTAATGCTCCTATCCCCTGAGCAATAATATCAAATTGTTTATTCTGTTTTGCTTTTAATTCTGCGGCAAATCTTTCTGCTTCAAACTCTAAAAAACTATTGCTTCCAGTTCTTATATAAAATCCAAAATATGAATCCATATAATTTTTTGGCTTGGATTCAAGAATTGGGTATTTATAATACCATATTGTTCTATTTGGGAAATACAAGCTCCATACATTTTCACCATAAAGGTTATTAATAGTTTGTGTGTTTGGAATATATCCAAGAAAATCATTGTCAACTCCAGGCACCAGCAAAAGATCAGGTTCCAATGATGGCGGTTTTTCTATTAATGTTTTTATACCATATGAAACCTCTTTTGGATTTGAATCTACATACAATCCAAATTTTGAAAAATGGAATACATTTGCCTGAACTATATATTGCCCAAGACTTTCGTCTTTAAATATTTCGCATCCTGGTAATTTTTTTATTATTGGCGGATCATCATTTGAGGCATACATAATCGCAAAATTATTAAAATTATCTCCATAATATAAATCCAATGGTATTCTATATTTTATTTTTATGGGTTTTAACGAAGATTCTTCTTTATTATCATCTGGTATTATTTCATATATTGGACCATAAAAATTACCAAAGGTTTTAAGATTCTGATATTCTGCAGAATTTTCCTTCAATGCCTTTATAGTAAAGGTTTTTCTATATTGAAATGCTCCAGGCGGAACATATAAAAAGAGATTGGATACAGATGCAGACTTAGCTTCATCTTCAACCTGTAATTTTTTTGTTCTAAATGTTGGAATTAAGATTAAAGAGATTATAAATATAATAAAAACCAAAAAACCTCCAAGCAACGTGATTTTCTTCTTTTTAGGTAGTTGCTTGAAGTTTTTTATATCTGCTATTAATTGTTTTATATTTATTTTTTTTATTATTCCAGTTATCTTGGAAAAATCTATTTTTTTCTTTTTTCCTTCCTTTTTTTCTTCCTTTTCTTCCTTTTTTTTCTTCTCTTTTTTGGCCATTTTTACTTCCTTTCAATTAGCTGTTTTATTTTTAATATCTCATTTGAAAAATCTTTAAGACCTAATTTCAATAATATATCATTTGCCTCTTTGAAAAGAAATTCAGCATAATTTTTAGCTTTTTCGTCTGAATATAGTGCTATTAAAGTAATTTTGTTTTCGTCATTATTTAAATCTTTTCCAACCTCTTCGAATTTGCCATATTTATCTTTTAAATCATCATATATTTGAAATGCAAGTCCAAAGTTTTTACCTGCTTTTTTCATTAATTGATATTCCTCTTTAAGATCCTTTAAATAAGGAATTACACCAAACGAAAATTCAAATAACGCCGATGTTTTTTTTCTATACATTTCTTCAACAGATTTTTGCGATGGTAATATCATGCCTCTTTCAAATGCTACATCAAGAGCTTCTCCTTGTATAAGATCTAACATAATTTCACTGAAAAATCCTGTTAATTTATATGATTCATCTATAGAAAAATTATTGGAAAACACCTTAAATGGAATAACAAATCCTGCATCCCCTGTAAGTATGGCCTGCCATTCTGAAAATTGCTTGTGATTGGTTAATTTTCCACGCCTATAATTACTATTATCTATTGCCGGTAAATCATCATGAATTAACGATGCAGTATGTAATATTTCTACAGCAAAACCTATTCTAAGCAATTTTTCCTCTTCTATATTATAATATCGTCCAATATTATATATTATCCATGGCCTTAATCTTTTTCCTCCAGCAAAAAAAGAATATTTAAAAGGTTTTTCTATTTCTTCAAGCAAATTTAGTTCAGAAAAAATCTCTTCTGCCTTTTTTTCAAAAATCTCTTTAAACTCTTTAATCTCCATCTTCTTTCTTCCCTTCATCAAAGAAATGTTTTTTTATCATATCAATATCAAAATTCTCTATAAATTCTTTAAATTCCTTTCTTTTTTCTCTCTCTTCATCTGTTTCTTCATCATCACGTTCACCAATTGGAATAAAGGATATATCTATGCCATTTTCTATGATTATAGAATCTTTAATATATATTGGAACTCTCGTTTTTACAGCCATTATTATTGCATCTGAAGGTCTTGAATCATATATTAATTCATCACCATCTTTTTCAAAAACTATATTGGCATAATATATGTCTTTCTCCATATTTATTATTTCTACTCTTTCAACTGTATATCCCTCATTCTCTAAAAATTTTAAAAATAAATCATGTGTAAGCGGTCTTGGCGTTTTTTGCTCGTTTATAGATAATGCAAGATAAGTTGCTTCACAGGCTCCTATCCATATTGGAATTCCTATATTTGTATTTTCTATTCTTAAAAAGATTACCGGAGAGTTGGATACTTTATCTAACCCCATTGTAATTACATCTACCTTTTTAAACATTAAACCACTTCCTCAAATTCTTCCTTTTTATTCACTTTTGAGGCAATTAATTTATATATATAATCCCTTAATTCAGCTTCGCTACCAAATTCTTCAGGATTTACAGGCTTAAATATAGTGATGTTTATTGGGTGTGGTGTAATATATAAACGTCCCTTTTTAGCAATTTCATAGGCTCCATCAATTGCAAC
Organism: Marinitoga sp. 1138; assembly: GCF_013363265.1. Classification (NCBI taxonomy): domain Bacteria; kingdom Thermotogati; phylum Thermotogota; class Thermotogae; order Petrotogales; family Petrotogaceae; genus Marinitoga; species Marinitoga sp. 1138. The sequence continues at coordinate 62,248 of NZ_LBFA01000026.1, read as the reverse complement.
AGGTAATATTTTTACCTTATATCTGTATGGAATCATCAATGAGCCACGTTTAAATGGCTTAACTTCACCATCTAAGGTTCTTGTCCCTTCTGGAAATAAAACAAGTTTCTGGCCATCTATTAATTTTTTTCGCAGTTCTCTTAATGCTTTTGCACTTTGAGTTGCATTCCCTCTTTCAATAAATACAGATCCCAATGCCTTAATAAAAAATGAAACAATAGGAACTTTAGAAAGCTCTTTCTTTGCTATAAACGCTGTTGGGAATACATATCCTATTATAAGAGGAATATCAAGTAAACTTTGATGATTTGCCACTATCATATACGCTTCATCGCCCATTTGAGACAGATCAAATTCACTTTCTACATATACCTTAACTCCCATTAACTTAAATGCATTTTTCCCAAATTTTTTTAAAACATTTATAATATATTCTTCTGCCTTTTCTTTTCCTTTTGTTTTTTCTATGATTTTAGATCTGATTATAACCCAGGTACCATAAATTCCAACATACCATATTAATCCCAGATAAAACCATATTGTTAATAAAATCCTTTTAAAAAACAGCCCTATTTTATTCACTTATCCACCACCTCTCTCTCATGAAAGATGTATTTTTCCTCTACTTCCCCGTTTTTAATAACATATACAATGCTATTTTTTATTGCTTCTTCTTCTAAAATTTCAAGATTTTCTATTCTTTCTTCGTATTTTTTCATTTTGTCCGGAAATGATTTTGTAGCTGGTTTTTTAGGTAAAAATGCCACACAGCTATCATTATATGGCCATATAGAAATGTCATAAGTTCCAATTTCCTTTGATTTATTAACAATATCAAGCTTCTCAAAAGCCAATAATGGCCTTAAAATCAACATATCAGTTGCGTCTGAAATGGATATCATATTTTCCAGTGTTTGTGAAGCCACCTGACCTATATTTTCACCTGTAATTAATGCCTGAGAACCACTTTTTTTAGCAATAATTGTTGCAATTCTCATCATTGATCTTCTCTGCAAAATCAACGAATATGATTCAACGTTAATATTCTTTATAGCCTTTTGAACTTCAGTGAAAGGAATTATATAATGATAGAATTTAAATGGATAATACGTACTTAAAACTTTACTCAACTCCACTAATTTCATAACAGTTTTTTCACTATTATTAGGCGGACTATAGAAAGAAATAGCATTCATTTTCATTCCACGTTTCATCATCATCCATGCAGCCACAGGACTATCAATACCACCAGATAATAAAATACTTGCTTTTCCTCCTGCACCTACAGGATATCCAGCATGACATTCAAGATTTTCAAAATACACAAATGCCATTTCATGTCTTATTTCAATTCTTATTAAATAATCAGGATTATGAACATCAACCTTCATCCCAGGAAATTTTTCAAGTATTTCTGCACCAATATCTTTATTTAAATCAAAGCTTCTAATAGGAAACATTTTATCAACACGTCTCGTATCAACCTTAAATGTACCTGATTCTATATTTTTTTCTTTTAATAAACTTATTATTTTATTTTTTATATCTTCATAATCCTTTTCAACCTTTACAGCTGGAGATATTGACTTTATACCAAAAACCTTTTTTATTCTATTTAACATTTCATCATTTATTTTTTTATTATCCTTTGGAATAATTATGATTCTACCATAAATCTTCTTTGCATTTACTTCATGATTCAATTGAAGTACTATATTATTCATTAATTTATTCTCAAACACATTTCTATTTTTCCCTTTCGTTCCTATTTCACTATATTTTATAACAACAAAATCGTACATTAAAATATTCCTCCTTAATTTTATTTCATATTAATTATATCATATTTAAACTCTCAATTTTTCAAATCCAAAACCATAAACACCTGTTGCAGAAGTCATGGAAACAAATGCATTTTTATCGTTATTTTTTATTATTTTTAATACAGTTGGCAATTCGCGTCTTCTTACTATTGTAAGAATAACATTTTTATTTTCTTTTGTATACCAACCCATGCCAGGTAAGATTGTTACCCCTCTTCCAAGAGTTGATGTAATTTCATCTGCTATAGCTTTATAATTATTGCTGAATATGAAGAGCTGAACAGAAGATTTTTCACCTTCAAGCACAAGATCTGTTGCATACCCAGCAATAGCCATCGTCACATAACCATATATAATTTTTTCAAATGAACCAAATACAAAAAATGAACTACCTATAATCAATACATCAAATAAAAATAGTGTTCGTCCTGGACTGAGATTTTTATATTTATTTATAATCATAATAATAATTTCTGTTCCACCAGTGGTTCCTCCTGCAAGAAAAACTATACCTACACCACTTCCAAGTAGTATTCCGCCAATAACCACTGATAAAAATTGATCATTTATAATAGGAGAATGAAAATAGTTCTGCAGCAAGGTAATGAAAAATGAAGAAGCAGCAATTCCATATATAGTTTTAAAACCAAAGGATTTGCCTATAATTCTCATTGCAATGAAAATAAGAATTACGTTCATGGCGAGATAACTTAAACCAACTGGAATACCGGTAATGTAATAAATCATTGTACCAACACCATTTAATCCCCCACCAACTATTTTCCAGGGAATTAGAAACAATGTCCAACCAAGAGCATTTATAAATGTACCTATTGTTATTAACAATACCTCTTTTAAAACTTCTTTTTTCACTAAAATCACCTCCAATAAAAAATACAATTAATTATATCAAAATAATTTTAATTTATGATTTTTATTGTTAAAAAATTGCTTTTTTTATAGTATAATAAAGACAGAGAGTTTAATTTGTCCCTTAATTTATAAAATCCGGGAGTGATTATATGCTTAATAACTTACTCAGAAGTTTTTCAAATGAACCTCCTACTAAACTTTTAAAAACCATATTGAATAATACTGCAAAAAGTCTGGCTGAAAAGTTCAATACAGATATTTTTATATTTATCCATGAACCGCCAAGAAATCTAATAAAGCTTCTTGGTGCATCAAATGATTGTCAGGCAATTGAAAAATTTAAAATTTATTTTTCTGATAATAAGGGATTATATGAGTCTCTTTTAAAAAATCAGATTTTTAAAATAACTGTAGGTGATTTTGAAGAATTGCATTGTTTAAAATATAATGAAATTTTTTTAATTCCTATTAATATAAATGATTCTTTAATAGGTGCTTTCGGTGTCCCAAAGCACTTTTCAGAAAAAGAATTGGAAAAATTTCACGAAGAAACTATAAGCTATAGCGTTATTCTGAAAATGACCATGGAGTTTCTTGTACTTGAAGAAACAAGAAACAGACTTGATTACGTGGAAAAAATAACTGATTTATTTGAAAATATCCTTGATGAAAAAAAATTAATGAAAGAAATATTAAAAACAATTCAAGATATGCTTCATGCTGAAGGGGTTATTTTCTGGAAATATGAGGGAAATAAACTTATATTAAAAGAATATACTGGATTTAAAGAAGAAGTTATTTCAGATATGATGCTTGATACCGAATCTTCTCTTGAAGGAATGGCAATAAAAAATAAAAAACCTTTTCTTGTTGTTGGAAGAAAAAGATTTAAAGAGTTTAAAATTCCTATAGCTAAAGAGTTACTTTCAGCATTATACGCTCCTATATTAATTGATAACATTGAATATGGAGTGATAAGTGTATATAATCGTGAGGAAGGATACGGATTCAGACCTTATAAACATTTTGATGAATTTGATTTATCTTCATTAAGAAATATCACAAGACGTCTTGGTCTGGCTTTAAGCAGGATATATTTATATGATAAATTAAAAGACGAAATAGAAAAACTTATTACATTAAAACAAAATCATGAAAATCTTATAAAAGTGCAACGAGACCATCTTGATAAACTTAATTCACTTCATAAAATCAGTCAGGCTGTTAGAACAACTTTCGATAAGACTAATGCTATAAAAATTATGCTTATGGGGTTAACAAGCGTTAGAGGTTTAAAATTTAATAGGGCTTTATATTTAGAAAGAGATAGAGTTCGAGGAATTTTAATACCTAAAATATGGATTGGTCCCGCAGATGATGACGATGTTGAAGCAATATGGAAAAACGCCAATAAAAGAGCTTTAAAATATGGTGATATTGTTCAATATTTAAGAGAAGAGGCAATACAATTACCGACTAATAATAAATTAACCGAAAGTGTTAAAAACAAGGTTATTGTTTATAAGGGACAGACAATTTTAGAAAGAGCCGTAACCAAAAAACATATTATTCATGTTGTTCCGCAAATGCTAAAATTTAAAAAAGATGAATTGCAATACTTATATGATATTATTCAGTATGATGAATTTGTTATTATTCCAATTACAGGAAAATGGGAAACAAAAGGTATTGTTATTGCAGATAATAAATTCACAGGACAGGAAATTTCTGCTACGGATATTGAAATTTTAAGATTATTCCAGGATAGTATAGGGTTATCTATAGAAACCATTGAAAATTACGAAGAATTAAAGGAAAAAACAAAGTCACTTGAAGAACAAAAAAATCTTATAGATTTTTATAGACGTTTTAATGAAAATATACTCCAAAATCTCGCCATGGCTGTTATTGTTATTGACAGAAAAGGTAAAATATTAGAATGGAATAAAAAGGCAGAAGTTTTTTTTGATAAGCCTCGCGAGCATGTAATAGGAGAGACAACTGATATTTTATATGAAAAACTTGGAGCAGATGTTGTTAATTCAATTGAAAGCATTTTTTTCACCCGTGAAGAAATGAAAATGCCAAAATATATAATCTCCACAGGCGATGAAGAAAAAGTTTTCGATATTCAACTTTCACCTTTATGGAACAGAGATTTAGATGTAATCGAAGGAGTTATTGTTACTTTTGATGATGTTACTGAAAATTATAAAATGGAAAAGGAAATTGCAAGAAGAGAAAAATTAGCGGCAATTGGTGAAATGACAGCAAGAGTGGCTCATGAAATAAAAAATCCTTTGACTATTATAGGCGGTTTTGTAAATAGGATGATGAAAAAACTGGATAACCCTGAAAAAATAAAACAGTATTCAAATATTATAAAAGATGAGTTAGAGCGTCTTGAAAGCATTGTTTCTGAAATTTTAGAATTTAGTAGAGGTAGTAGAATACCGACATTTGAAATTGTTGATATGAATGAAATGATAGATGAAATAATAATAATGTACCATGATTTTTTAAGTCAAAAAAATTTAGATTTGAAATTTGAGAAAATGTTTGATAAAATAGAGGTAAAATGTGATAGAAGCAGAGTAAAACAGGTACTTATTAATTTAATAAAAAATGCCATAGAGGCCACTAATGATGGTGATTATATTAAAATAAAAACAGGATATGAAAACAATTACGCATTTTTTGAAATTGAAAATAATGGTGATCCAATACCAGAAGATGTACAACAAAAGATATTCTCTCCGTTTTTTACCACAAAAGTTCAGGGAACAGGTTTAGGATTGCCTATATGTAAAAAGATAATAGAAGAAGAACATAAAGGTAAACTTTATTTAGTAAAATCAGATGAACAATCTACTGTATTTAGATTTGAAATTCCTTTAAATTAAAAGGGAGGGGTTAAAATGGCAAGAATTTTAATCGTTGACGACGAAGATAATATAAGATTATTATTAAAGGAAGAATTGGAAGATTCCGGTTTTGAAGTTGTAGAGGCAAATGGCGCAAAAAAAGCTCTTGAAATTCTTTCAAATGATCAGAATTTCGATGTTATATCTCTTGATATTGAAATGCCAGAAATGAATGGCCTTGAACTTGCAAGCGAAATTAGAAAAAAATACCCGGATAAAAAGATCGTTTTAATGACAGCTTATAGTCATTACAAAAGCGATATGGCTTCATGGGCTGCAGATGCATATGTTGTAAAATCACTTGATCTTACTGAATTTAAAGAAACAATAAATAGACTTTTAAATATGTGATGGAGGTGTGTTAAATTGGATTATAAGGATACTTTGAACTTACCAAAAACGCCTTTTAGTATGAAGGCAAACTTAAAAAAGAAAGAACCAGAAACATTAAAAAAATGGGAAGAAATGGATCTCGAACATTATGTAAGAAAAGAAAGAGAAAAGGCTCCTGTGTATATTTTGCACGATGGACCTCCATATGCAAATGGTCATATTCATATTGGACACGTATTAAATAAGATTTTAAAGGATATAATTATTAAATATAAAACTATGCAGGGGTTTAAAGCTCCTTATGTCCCTGGTTGGGATACTCATGGATTACCAATAGAACATAAAGTTACAACAGAACTTGGCGACAAAGCAAAACAAATGTCAAAATTAGAAATAAGAAAATTATGTGAAAAATACGCTCTTGATTTCGTAAAAATTCAAAAAGAAGAATTTAAAAGATTGGGAGTTAGAGGAGATTGGGAACACCCTTATGTAACTCTTGAACCTGCTTATGAAGCAAAAGTACTTGGAATAGTAAAAAAACTTACTGAAGACGGAAATATTTTTAGAAGCAAAAAACCTATATATTGGTGTCCAAGTTGTGAAACAGCATTAGCCGAAGCAGAAATAGAATATCATGACCATACATCCCCATCAATATATGTAAAGTTTGAAATGGAAGATGAACCAGGTACATATATTGTAATCTGGACAACAACACCATGGACATTACCTGCTAATGTTGCAATTGCCCTTCACCCTGAATATGATTATGTAAAAATCTCTGTTGGTGAAGAAAAATGGATTCTTGCAGAAGCATTAGTGGAAAATTTAATGAAGGTTGCAGGTATTGAAAAATATGAAGTACTTGAAAAATTCAAGGGAAAAGATCTCGAATACAAAAAGGCTAAACATCCATTTATGGATAGAGAATCATTAATTGTATTGGCTGATTATGTAACTCTTGAAGATGGTACAGGGTGTGTTCATACAGCTCCTGGACATGGTGCTGATGACTATCAAACTGGTTTAAGATACAAACTTCCTGTATTGTCTCCAGTAAACCATGAAGGCGTATTTACAAATGAAGCTGGCAAATATGCTGGCTTACATATATGGAAAGCAAATAAGATTATTATTGAAGATTTAAAAGAATCTGGTCATTTAATTGCAAGAGCAGATATTACTCACTCTTATCCACATTGTTGGAGATGTAAAAACCCTGTTATCTTCAGAGCTACAGAACAATGGTTCATCTCTGTAGACTCTAATAATCTCAGACAAAAAGCTCTCGATGAAATTAAAAATGTAGAATGGATTCCAGAATGGGGAGAAAATAGAATCACCGCCATGGTTCAGGACAGACCTGATTGGTGTATTTCAAGACAGAGAGCATGGGGTATTCCAATACCTGCATTATACTGTGAAGATTGTGGTGAAACATTCCTCGATCCAGAAGTATTGGATAAAGTAATAGAAATAGTTGAAAAAGAAGGTACAAATGCATGGTATGAAAGACCTGTAGAGGATTTCTTACCAGAAGGCTATAAATGTCCAAAATGCGGAGGAACACATTTCAAAAAAGAAGAAGATATTCTTGATGTATGGATCGACTCAGGTTCATCATGGGATGCTGTAGTAAATGTAAGGGAAGACCTTGGTAAATATCCTGTTGATCTTTATCTTGAAGGTACAGACCAGCATAGAGGTTGGTTCCAGAGTTCATTATTCCTTTCAGTTGCAAAAAATGGCAAAGCACCATTTAAAGCTGTATTAACTCATGGTTTTATAAAGGATAAAGATGGAAGAAAGATGTCAAAATCCCTCGGTAATGTTATAAGCCCATTTGATGTTATAGATAAATATGGTGCAGACATTTTAAGACTCTGGGTTGCTTCAAGTGACTATAGAGGTGATATAAAGGTTTCATTTGAAATTTTAAAACAACAAACAGAAGTATATAGAAAATATAGAAATACAATAAGATTCTTATTGGGTAATACCTCTGACTTTGATCCCGAAGTAGATGCTGTTCCATACGAAGAAATGGAAGAATTGGATAAATGGGCAATGATGAAGATTCATCAGTTAATTAAAAAGGTAACCGAAGCCTATGAAAATTATGAATTCTTCAGGGTTCATCATTTAATCAATAATTTTTGTACAGTAGAAATGAGTTCTATGTACCTTGATATAATTAAAGACAGAATTTATACAGAATTACCAAAATCAAGATTAAGAAGATCTGCACAAACTGTAATGTATGAAGCTCTTGTAGCTTTAACAAAATTAATGGTTCCATTACTTGCATTTACAACAGAAGAAATATATTCTTATTTACCAACTAAAAAATATGAAACAGTTCAACTTGAAGAATGGCCAGAAGTAAATGAAAAATACTTTGATAAAGAACTTGAAGAAAAATGGAATAAAATATTCCAGTTGAGAGAAGACGTAACAAAAGCACTTGAAGAAAAGAGAAGAGAAAAATTCATTGGACATCCACTTGATGCCAAAATCATTGTTGAACCAAAATCAGAAGAATTAAAAGAAATTTTGGCTTCTTACGATCCATACTTCGTTGCTGATTTATTTATTACTTCACAATTTGAATTGGGAAGTGTTGATGAAGGTTATGAAGGTGAATTTGCAAAAGTTAAAGTTGTAAAAGCAGAAGGAAAGAAATGTGAAAGATGTTGGAAAATACATCCAGAAGTTGGAAATAACGAAAAGTACCCTGACGCTTGTCCAAGATGTATTGCTGTTTTAGAAGAATTAAATAAATAATAAAATAAAAAATGCTGGTCTTTTGACCAGCATTTTTATTTTATAATGGAAACTTTGCCAATCCACCATCAACTAATAATGTTTGACCATTTATATAAGATGCTTTTTCTGAGGAAAGGAAGATTACTGCATTTGCAATTTCTTCAGGTTCTGCCATTCTTTTTAAAGGTATGTTATTTGCTATTTGAATTTCCTTTTCCTTGTTTACCAATTCCTTTACCCTTTCTGTTTTTGTCCAACCTGGTGCAACAGCATTAAAGGTTATATTATACTTTCCGTATTCTAATGATAATGTCTTCATTAAACCTGTTATTCCCAATCTAATACTATTTGAAACATACAGATTTTCTATAGGTGTTTTTACAGATAACGAAGTTAAAAAAACAACTCTTCCCCAATTTTTTTCTTTCATTTTAGGCAAAAAATAATTCAATATTCTCACAGTACTCATAAAATTTTGTTCAAATGCATAATACCATTCCTTTTCTGAAGTTTCCTCAAAATATCCGGATTTTGGACCTCCGGCATTTAAAAATATTACATCAGGAACACCATATTTTTCTTCAAATTCCTTCATCATAAAATCTATTTCTTCTTTTTTGGATAAATCACATTTTATATAAGGTAATCCTGTATTTTTTAATTTTTCTTCATTTCTTGATACTACAACCGGTTTAGCCTTTTCCAATTCAAATCCTTTTGCTACTGCTTTTCCTATGCCAGAACTCCCTGCTGTAACCAACACTATTTTATCTTTTAATCCTAAATCCATATTGTTCCCCCCTTATTTTGATAAAAAAGAGCGAGATTATAAAAGTTCTCGCTCTTTTTTTAATAATTCATCTGTATTTACTCTTGTCCCAAATTTTATAATTCTCGTATTGTTATTACATTTTGGACATGGAATAGAACTGCTTATATCTATCTTTTCTAAATATTCACCACTTTCACACTTTGGACATACAGGATTATACTTTTCCACAGAACCTGTCCAATAACTTGACTTTACCTTAAAAGAAAATATTTCTCTACATCTTTTGCATTTATAATGCGAAAACTCTTCCTCTGCATGTTGCTCTTCCTGTTCCAGTGTAAATTCATATCCACAAAGATCGCATTTATATGTAAAGAAGACGCTCACTTATTTACATCCCCCTTTCTTTTTGCGAAAACTACTTTAATTGTAATAGAAAGGGGTTAACAAAAGTTTAAAATCTTATGAAATAATTATTAAATCCTGATCTCCTTCTATGCTATCTCCTTTTTTAACAAGTATGCTTTCAACAACTCCATCATAATCACTTAATATTTCGTTTTCCATTTTCATTGCTTCAATAACCAATAACTTTTGCCCTTTTGTAACCCTTGCACCTTCTGCAACATTTATATCAACAACAACTCCTGGTAATGGAGCTTTAACTACATTTTTACCAGCTGGTGCTGTTGAAGCAGGTTTTGATGGTGCTGGCTGTGGAGCTGGTTGTGGTTTAGGTGCTGGAGCAGGTGCTGTTGCTGGTTTTGGTGCTGGAGCTACTGGTTGTGAAACTGTCTGTGATGAGCTTTCTACTCCTAATTCTTCAACTTCAACCTCGTATGATTTTCCATTTACCTTTACATTGAATTTTCTAATCATCTCTATTCTACCTCCCGATCTTTTTTACTCGCCAAACTGTAGCGGCTGGTAATTTTCCCCACATGCTTACGGTTCTTGATTTTAAATTATTTTTATTTACTTTAATATTATTTATTTTAAATCTATTATGCCCTAACATGGCTGTAATAGCTCCCATAATAGCTGCAACTACTTCTTCATCTTCATCAAATTCTTCAGACTTTATTGCTGCTGGAGCTGTTACAGGTTTTGGATTTGTATGTGGTATATTAATTTCACGTTTTACTTCTCTATTGTTCCCTTTAGAAAAATATTTAAATAGAATAAAGAAACCACTCAGGATTGCAAGAACTAAAAATACTATAATAATGCCCACTATTGTTATTCCCAATACATCACTCATAATATCACCAACTTATAATGGAATATTTCCATGTTTTTTATTCGGTCTTGCTTCTGCCTTGGTTTCTGCAACAAACAATGATTGAATTAATATTTTTCTTGTATCTTTTGGATCTATTACATCTTCAATATAACCTCTTGATGCTGCTACATATGGATTTGCAAATTCTTTTTTATATTCTTCAATCTTTTCTTTTCTTACCTGTTCAGGATTTTCTGCATTCTGTATATCTTTCCTGAAGATAATATTTGCAGCACCTTCAGATCCCATAACGGCTATTTCTGCTGTTGGCCATGCATAGACAAAGTCTGAACCTATATGCTGTGAAGCCATTGCAATATATGCTCCACCATATGCTTTTCTTAAGATAACTGTTAATTTTGGCACTGTTGCTTCACTATATGCATATAATAATTTAGCTCCATGTCTGATTATTCCACCGTGTTCCTGACTTACCCCTGGCAAGAATCCCGGAGTATCAACAAATGTTACAATTGGAATATTAAATGCGTCACAGAATCTAATAAATCTTGCAGCTTTATCTGATGAGTTTATATCCAATGAACCTGCAAGAACCTTAGGCTGATTTGCTATAATTCCTACACTTTTTCCACCTAATCTTGCAAACCCAACTACAATATTCGGTGCAAAGTATTTGTGTACTTCAAAAAATGTTCCTTCATCCATTACTAAATTTATTATATCCCTTACATCATATCCTTTTTTAGGATTAGGAGAAACAATATCATATATTTTTTCAGGTAGTTCCACGCTGTCAAAATCTGTTTCCTCTGGTGTTTCAAGATTATTTGAAGGTATATATGATAGTAGTTTTTTTATTATTTCTGTTGCTTCCTGATCTGAAGAAGCTACAAAGTGTGCTACACCACTTTTTGCATTGTGAGTCATAGCCCCACCCAATGCTTCTTTATCAACACTTTCTCCTGTTACCGCTTTTATTACCTGAGGACCTGTAATAAACATCTGCGATGTGTTTTCAACCATAATTATGAAATCTGTTATTGCTGGTGAATATACTGCACCACCTGCACATGGACCGGCAATAACAGTAATCTGTGGTATTACACCAGATGCAAGTGTATTTCTATAAAATATTCCACCATAACCATATAAAGAATCTACACCTTCCTGAATTCTTGCTCCTCCGGAATCATTAATACCTATTATAGGCATTCCATATTTCATTGCCATATCCTGGAGTTTCATTATTTTCTTGGCATGCATTTCACCAAGAGAACCACCCTGAACTGTAAAATCCTGTGAATAAATAGCAACTTTTTTACCATTTATTGTTCCAATTCCTGTTACAACACCATCATATGGAAATGACTTTTTATCCAATCCAAAATTTGTACTTCTATGTTTTACAAATAAATCTGTTTCTACAAATGAACCTTCATCTACTAATAACTCGATTCTCTCTCTGGCGGTTAATTTACCCAATTTATGTTGTTTCTCGATTCTTTCTTTTCCGCCACCTTCGTAGAGCTTTTCTCTTCTTTTCAGGAATTCTTCGTAAATTTCCTGGAATTTTTCGTCCATCAAACAACACTCCTTTCGAGGTAATTATCTATGTTCAACTAATTCTGTAAGCACTCCATTGGTTGTTTTTGGATGTAAAAATGCAACCTTTGTATTGTGTGCTCCATCTTTTGGCTCATCGCTAAGCGGTTTTATTCCCAACTCTTTTGATTTATTTATCATTTCCTGAACATTTTCAACTTCATAAGCTATATGATGAATACCTTCTCCTCTCTTTGCGAGAAATCCGGAAATTTCAGAGTTTTCATTTAATGGTTCTAATAATTCAATCCTCGTTTCACCAACCTGAACAAAAACAACCCTAAGGCCTCTATCTTCCAAAACTTCTTCACCTGTAACTTCTAATCCAAGAAGATTTTTATAAAGGTTTAATGCATTATCAATTGATTTTACAGCTATACCAATATGATCAATCTTTTTCATTTTCATCCACCTCACAGATAGATTTTAGTATTTCTTTTTTTAATTCTACCATATTTTCAAAATTAAAACTATAGTTTTCTATCATATTGTCAATATTTCTTATTATTGAACTCCTTACTCTTCTTTTCATTCTTCTTTTTTTTCTATATTCGTATTCTCCAGAGAGTTTTAACTCTTCAAAGTGTTTATTTATCCAGCTAATGCTCTCCTTTATTCCTTCATTTCTGATAGAACTTACAGGAAGTATTGTTCTTGATTTCGACTCATTTTCAAGAGCAAGTGTATTTTTTAATTGTATCATAAATTTATTTGATTCTGGCAAATCCATTTTATTTATTACATATGCATCTGCTATTTCCATTATTCCTGCTTTAAACATCTGTATTTCATCGCCAGTATTTGGAGATAATACCAGCATTATGGTATCTGCAACGAATATTATCTCTATTTCTGACTGCCCTGCACCAACTGTTTCTATGATTATTTTGTCAAAACCAAATGATTTCATTACATCAACTATATCATAAACTGAATCACAAAGTCCTCCAACACTGCCTCTTGAAGCAACACTTCGAATATAAACATTTTCCTTGCTTGAAATATTTCTCATTCTTATTCTGTCGCCAAGAAAGGCTCCACCTGTAAAAGGACTCGAAGGATCTATTGCCAGAACTCCTACCTTTAATCCTTCTTTTGCCCATTCATTAACAAGTTTGGAAACATATGTGCTTTTTCCTGCACCTGGACTTCCTGTTATTCCAATAATTTGAGTATCCTTTGAAGGTTCTGGTAATTGTTCTATTATTTCCCACGCGTAATTTATATTATTTTCAACAAGTGAAATTATCTTTGCAAGCGCATATTTCTCACCATTTTTAAAGTTTTCAATCAGGTTTTCAAGCTTTTTTTGAATTTGCAATTTCCCTCACCTTGCTAATAATTACTTCTAATGATGTACCTGGACCAAACACTTCTTTTATTCCCATTTCTTTTAATGCCGGTATATCGTCTTCAGGAATAATTCCTCCAAGAAATACCGGTATATCTGCATTTTTTTCTTTTAATAAGTTTAAGACCTTTTCACATAATTTCATGTGCGCTCCAGATAAAATAGAAAGACCTATAATATCAACATCTTCTTCCATTGCTGTATTTACTATATCTTCAGGTGTTTGTCTTATACCTGTATATATTACTTCCATACCTGCATCTCTTAAAGCTCTTGCAACTACTTTTGCACCTCTATCATGACCATCTAATCCTGGTTTTCCTACCAAAACCCTGATTTTTTCCATTTTTATGTCCTCCTCTTATTATTTATATAAATTATAATATTACAGCTTCATGATATTCGCCATATACTTCTCTTAAAACATCTGTAATTTCCCCAAGTGTAGCATATGATTTTACTGCTTCTAAAATATATGGCATAACATTTTCTTTGCTTTCTGCTGCATTTCTGAGCTTTTCAAGATTCTTTTTAACTGCTTCATTATCTCTTTCTTTTCTTAATTTCTTTAATTTTTCTTTTTGTCTTTCTTCAACTTCTGGATCAACTTTTAATATTGCTTCGTTTTTACCTGTTTCTTCAACAGTAAATTTATTTACACCAACTATTACCTGATCACCATTTTCTACAGCTAATTGTGATTCATATGCTGAATTTAATATTTCTTTCTGTATATATCCTTCTTCTACTGCTCTTACCATACCGCCCATTTTTTCAATTCTATCTATATATTCCATTGCTCTCTTTTCTATATCGCTTGTAAGAGCTTCTATCACATAAGAACCTGCAAACGGATCTATTGTTTCTGTAACTCCAGATTCATACGCAATAATCTGTTGAGTTCTTAATGCAATTGTTGCTGATAATTCTGTAGGTAATCCCAACGCTTCATCATATGAATTTGTATGTAATGACTGAGTACCGCCAAGCACAGCTGATAGCGCCTGTAATGTAACCCTAATTATGTTGTTTAATGGTTGCTGTGCTGTTAATGTTGAACCAGCAGTTTGAGTGTGGAATTTAAGCCTTAATGCTGCAGGGTTGGTTACTCCAAATTTATTTTTCATCAATTTTGCCCATAATCTTCTTGCTGCTCTAAACTTAGCAATTTCTTCTATGAAATTATTGTGAGCATTGAAGAAGAATGAGAGGTTTTTACCAAATACATTTGGATCAAGCCCTGCTTTTATAGCCGCTTCAACATATGCAAGACCATCTGCAAGTGTAAATGCAACTTCCTGCACAGCATTTGCACCTGCTTCTCTTATATGATAACCACTTATACTGATTAAATTAAACTTTGGAAGATTTTTTGAACCGTATTCAAATATATCTACAATAATCTTCATTGAAGGTTCTGGTGGAAATACATATGTTCCCCTTGCAATATATTCTTTTAAAATATCGTTTTGAATTGTACCTCTGAGTTTTTCTTGAGGAACACCCTGTTTTTCTGCAACAGCTATTAACATTGATAATAATATTGAAGCTGTTGAATTAATTGTCATTGAAACACTAACTTTATCAAGCGGAATTCCATCAAAGAGAATTTCCATATCTTTTAATGAATCTATTGCAACACCAACTTTACCAACTTCTCCTTCTGACATAGAATGATCAGAATCATATCCTATTTGTGTTGGCAAATCAAAAGCTACTGATAATCCTGTCTGTCCCTGTTCCAATAAATATTTATATCTCTTATTTGATTCTTCAGCAGTAGCAAATCCTGCATACTGTCTCATTGTCCAGAATCTTCCTCTGTACATTGTTGGTTGAACACCACGTGTAAAAGGATATTCTCCTGGAAATCCTATATCTTCAAGGTAATCTATATCCTTAATGTCTTCAGGAGTATAAAGGCGTTTTAATTCTTCACCATAAGTTGTTTTAAATTGTTCCTTCCTTTCTGGAAATTTTTCAAGCGTCTTTTTTAACGTTGTTTCTTCCCAGTCTGTTTTTTTCTCGTTAATTTTCTTCAAATATTCCTCTGAGTACATAATGCACCTCCAATGGATTAATGAATTTATTTTTCAGAAACCATAATATATTTTACAATATTTTTCACTATTTTTCTAATAAAAAAATCAGCAATAAAAGCTAAATTCAGGCAATAATTAAGGATTATCAATCTTATATTAAGAATAATAAATTGGAATTAGCTTCATTTATATGTTATTATAGTATATAGAGATTAATTATTTTTTACGGGAGGTTTTTATATGACGTCAAATAAAGAGTTTGTCTATCCTAAGTTTATCGATGGAGACATCATTTTTTTCATGGAATCAAACGTTACTCAAAAGCAACTTCTAGAAGAACTTTCTGTTAACTTGGATAAATTAAGCAATTTTTTCTCAGAAGGTGACGGTTTTTATGTATTAATTAAAAATCCAGAAATGTATTCTATTGTTCCTAAAATAGGTAAAATCGCAAAAGAAAAAAAGCTACAATTATTAGGTGCATATTTTGAAGACCTTCCCGAGGTAAAAAAGAAGAAGAAAGAATTTAGATTAAGTGCTACAAATATTTATAAAAAACATGTACGTTCAGGACAGATTTTAGATAATCCCGGTGATATAATAATATTTGGCAATGTAAATCAGGGGGCAGAAATTAGAGCCGGGGGAAGCGTTATTGTATTCGGAAAGGTAAAAGGCACTGTTAGAGTGGGTATGACTCAAAAAAAGAATACCTTTATTGTAGCAGCAGAAATGGATTCTCCACTTGTTGAAATATCAGGAATAGTTTTAAATAATTATGCCTGGCCTCAGGGTCCGGTTTCTATACATTACGATGATGATCAAATTAGTGTGGAACCTATTGAATTATAATGGAGGGATAAAATGAAAACAGGAGAGATTTTAAAGGATTTGAGCAACGCTTTCGGGGTATCCATGTATGAGAATCCTGTTAAGGAAAAAATTATAGAATATGCAAAAAAAATCTCTACAGATGTAGAGATTTTTGATGCAGGAAAGGGTTCTCTTGGTTTAAAGCTTGGTAATGGAGAAAAAAGATTTGCATTATTTGCACACATGGACGAAATTGGTATCGTTATTACCAAAATTGTCGATGAGCAATTTGCAATGGTTCACACTATTGGAGGTGTGGATCCAAGAACATTAATTTCAAAACGCGTAAAATTCAAAACAGAAAATGGAGAAAAAATTGGTGTCGTTGGAATGTTAGCTCCGCATCTTCAAAAACCTCAACATCGTTCTTCTTCGCCAGATTTTGATAATATCTATATAGATTTTTCGATTTCTGGTGGAACCAAAGACATTGAGGTTGGAGATATTGGAACTGTAGATATTGAAGCTATAGAATTAAACGGAAAAATTTCCGGTAAAGCTTTAGATAACAGAGTTGGATGTGTTGTATTATTAAAAACACTTGAAGAATTAAAGAAATTTAATCTTGAAGGAAAAAGCATATATTTCCTCTTTAATCAGGGTGAAGAAATTGGTTTGAAAGGAGCAAAAAGAACTGCTGAGGATATTGCTCCTGAAATTGGAATAGTTATAGACGTTACCTTTGGTAGCGATATACCTCCATATTATGAAAAGGTTGAAATGGGCAAAGGTCCAGCTATCGCGCTTGGCCCAAGTATGCATAATGAAGAGACTCAAAAAATGATTGATACAGCAAAGAAATATGGAATTAATCATCAACTTGAACCTGCTCCAATGAGAAGTGGAACAGAATCTGATATTGTACAGATAGTAAAAGAAGGAGTTAAAACTATTCTTATTTCAATACCAATATTAAATATGCATTCTTCCGCAGAGGTTGTAGATCCTTCTGATATAGATACGTCAGCTATATTAATAGCAAATTATATTGCTAATTATTTAGAAGAAGGTGAAAATAATGAATGAACTTCTAAAATATCTTCCAGAAATAACTGAATTACCAGGAATTTCCGGAAAAGAAGATAAAGTAAGAGAATATATAATCGAAAAAATTAAAGATAAAGTTGATGAATATCATATAGATGTTATGGGAAATCTTATAGCTAAGGTTTCCGGCAAGGATTCTTCAAAAAAGATTATGGTTCTTGCTCATATGGATGAAGTTGGTTTTATGGTTACAAAGGTTAATGATGATGGAACTTTTCATATTTCTCCGGTAGGTGGAGTTGACCCAAGAGTTGTATTTTCACAAAGATTGTTGGTTAATGGCGAAATACCTGGAGTAATACAGGTAAAACCCATACATCTTCAGAAGCCTGAAGAAAGAAAAGCAAAACCTGACTATTCACAATTTAAGGTTTATACTGGTTTAAGCAAAGAAGAAGCAAAGAAAAAAATAAAGGTTGGAGATATGGTAACTTTTGATACAAAATTTTATATAGAAGGAGACAGAGCTGTTTCAAAGGCTTTTGATGACAGAGCAGGTTGTGCGTTAATGTTAAACCTTATTGATAAGATTGAAAAAGAAGGAAAACCTCAATATGATACATATTTCGCTTTTGTTGTTCAGGAAGAGGTTGGACTCAGGGGAAGCGGTGTTGCAGCTTATCAGATAAAACCTGATGTTGCTCTTGTTCTTGAAGGTACAACAGCAGGAGATTTCCCATTGCTCGATGAAGATAAGTGGGCTACTCATCTCGGGAATGGACCTGCTACATTCTTTATGCATTCTGGTGTTGTTTTATCAAAAGAAATTTTTGAAAAGATTGTTTCTCTGGCAAAAGAAAATAATATAAAGTTACAATTTAAAATGAGAACTGCGGGAGGAACAGACGCAAGAAGACTTGCCACTACACTGGACGGCATTCCTTCAGGAATACTGGCTGTTCCTTCAAGATATATTCACTCGCCAAATACAATCATAGATGTAAATGATTATATAAATGCTTATAAACTTGTTGAACTTTTAATCTTTGAAGGGAGGATTATTTAATGAAAGAATTAATAAAAAAATTAACTGAAATAACTTCACCAAGTGGAAGAGAAGATAAAATAAGAGAAGCTATTATTGAAGAAATAAAGGATTATGTAGATGAAATAAATATTGACAAACTTGGAAATTTAATTGCTATAAAAAAGGGAACAGGAGATAAAACAATTTTATTTGATGCACATATGGATGAAATAGGACTTGTTGTTACTCATATTACAGATGATGGTTTCTTAAGGATAGAACCTGTTGGCGGGGTAAATCCAAGGGTATTAATTGGAGCAATGGTTCAGTTTAACGGTTATGTGGGTGTTGTTGGATTTGAAGGAGAAACTGTTGAAGAATATTCAAAAAATCAAACAAATCTCACTTTTGATGTATTATATGTTGATCTTGGCTTTAAATCAAGAGAAGAGGCTGAAGAAAAAACACCAATTGGAACATTTGGAACATATTATGCACATTTTAATGATCTTGGAGATAAGGTAGTTTCAAAATCTCTTGATGATAGAATTGGTTGTGTAGCATTAATTGAAACTATTAAAAAGCTTGATAAACCAGAAAATAATGTAATATTTGTATTTTCAGTTCAGGAAGAAGTGGGATTAATTGGAGCTTCTGTTGCTGGATTTAATTATGATGTGGATATGGCAATTGCTGTTGATGTTACAGCATCTTCTGATACACCAAAGTACTTTAAAAGAATTTCTATGAAGCTGGACGAAGGTCCAACAATAAAGGTTAAAGATTCTGCTACAGTAAGTGACAGAGTGGTAGTTGAACACCTTAAGAAAATAGCTAAAAAGGAAAATATTAAACATCAGATGGAAGTTTTAATTTTTGGGGGAACAAATGCTGCCGGTTATCAATTAACAAAATCAGGAATTCCATCAGGTACAATTTCAATTCCTACAAGATATATACATACACCTCATGAAATGGTTTCAATGTTTGATGTTGAAGAAACAGTAAAATTCCTTGTTGCATTGGCTAATAATAGTTTGTAAAAATACTCTTAAATCTGGTGATTAAATGGAAGATTCAAAACTTTTTAAAAACTTTTTTATAGTAAGTTTAATATTTTTTGCAGCAACATATTTAATAATATTATATTCAAATATTCAGTTTATAAATAGAACGGTTGAAAACATCGTCAACCGTTCTTCTGTTATTGGTATAAATTTTATAAAAGAATATAAAAACAGATATATAAATTTCATAAATACATTTAAAAATGATATAAAAATAAGTAGTTACGCAAAAATACTCTCAAATATGAAATCAAATGAAATTATTATCGATTATGAAAACTACTCAAGATTATACAAAAATCTTGATCTATATATTAAAGAGAAAAAAAGTATAATAAATTTTACAGGTAATATCTATATTACAGATTTTAATAAAAACTTTATTTTCCAGGAAACAAAAAGTATTTCAAACTATACCGCTTTTAATAATTCGCTTGAAAAACTTGAAAAAACCTCTTCTGATTTTGTTTTTTCAAATCTATTTGAGAAAAACGGAAAATTAAAATTTTATATCTCCTCTATATTATATGATACATCTCAAACACCCATTGGATATATTATTTTTGAATTTAATTTTGATTTTTCTTTGTTAAATACATTAATCGAAAATACAGAAGAAATGGATATGATAATTGTTGATTCAGAAACAAATCTTATGTATCCTTCAAAAAAACTTCCATATTTTATATACTCTAAGATTTTTCTGGGAAAAAATTTAGAAAATATAGTCTTAAATTACAATGGTATTGCCTATTTTATTAAAAATGTAGATTTTTCAAATTCAACATATTTAATCACTGTATATAACAAATCCAGATTTTTTACATTCTCAATTATATATGTTATGGCTATTACTATATTTTTTGTTGCTATTTTAAATGTATGGCTTAAATCATATTTTAGATATAGTCAATATATTTCAAAAGAATTATTAAATCTTACAGAGATTTTAGAGTTAAATTCTTATAATGAATTAATGCCGACTCTTAATAATATTAAAAAATTAGAAGGTTTATTATTTAAAGAAATATATTATCCAAAGGATATATCAGATATAATTTATAAAATTTCTGACATATATGGCGATATTATCTTTATTTCATTATTTAAAAAATCTGCATTTAATATAAATTATCTTTCATGGATTTTATTTAATTCGCCAAATTATACTATAAGCAATGAATCAATCTCTCTAATCATGGAATCAAAAAATACTTATATATATGAATTTAATCGAAAATTCGTTGATACCGATGGATTTATAATCATAAAAGAAAATCCCATGAGTCAATTGGAATATAATCTCTTTAAAGACGGTATCATTTTTATGTTAAATTCACTTGAGAAAAAAATAGGAAAGATTTATGATTTTGAAAGTTTCTATGATTATTATCTTTCATATGAATTTTCTTCTATTTTAATTGCAAAATTCCAGAATGAATATATTTACCTAAAAGATCCTCTATTTTTCAGGAGTTATATATTTAAATACAAAAATAATCTAATTTTCTTAAATACTTTTGATTTTAATTATAACAAAGAATTAATAGATTATCTAACAATAATCGGAGAATTCAATGAAAACTTTCCAAAATTCATGTATTCAAAACTTTCAAAATATCCAAGCAGAAAAAAGAAACTTTTTTCTGAGATTGAACTTATTTTAAATACTGAATGGGAAGATTTTAAAGATATGTACTAAATAAAAAAGGCAGCCTTAACAGGCTGCCTTGATTTTTAATAAATTACTTTTTTATTGAATAAAATGATTTTAATCCTCTGTATTCTGCAACTTCTCCTAATTCTTCTTCAATTCTTAATAATTGATTGTATTTTGCAATTCTTTCACTTCTTGATAATGAACCTGTTTTTATAAATCCAGCATTCATTGCAACTGCTAAATCAGCAATAAATGTATCTTCACTTTCACCTGATCTGTGTGATACAACATTTGTCATATTGTTTTTCATTGCTAATTCCATAGCATCTAATGTTTCTGTTACTGATCCAATTTGATTTAATTTGATCAAAATTGAGTTTGATGCTTTCATATCAATACCTTTTTGTAATCTCTTTACGTTTGTAACATAAAGGTCGTCTCCAACAATCTGTACTTTCTTTCCAACCTTTTCTGTAAACTTCTGATAAGCTTCCCAATCTTCCTGATCAAATGGATCTTCTATTGAAACAATTGGATATTTATCAACTAACATTTCATAGTATTCCATAGCTTCATCAGCAGTTAATTCTTTTCCATCAATATTATATACTTTCTTTTCTTCATCGTAGTATTCAGAAGCTGCACAATCTAATGCAATAAATACATGTTCTCCTGCTTTGTATCCAGCATCTTCAATAGCTTTAATAATAAACTGAATTGCTTCTTCGTTTGAATTGAGATTTGGTGCAAATCCACCTTCATCACCAACTGCTGTTACATGTCCTTCTTTCTTTAACAATGATTTTAATGAATGAAACACTTCTGCACCAGCTCTTAATGCATCAGAGAATTTTTCAAAACCTGCTGGAACAATCATGAATTCCTGAATATCAAGATTGTTATCAGCGTGTTCTCCTCCATTGATTATATTCATTAAAGGTACAGGTAATACCTTTGCATTTGGTCCTCCAAGATATTTATAAAGTGGAAGTCCCAATGAATCTGCTGCTGCTCTTGCTACAGCCATTGAAACAGCAAGAATAGCATTTGCACCAAGACCAGATTTATTTTCTGTTCCATCTAATTCAAGCATTACTTTGTCAATTAATGGCTGGTCAAATGCATTTAAACCCACTAATTCTTTTGAGATTTTTTCATTTATATTTTTAACAGCAGTTAAAACACCTTTTCCTTTAAATCTTGATTTGTCTCCATCTCTTAATTCTAATGCTTCAAATTTTCCTGTTGAAGCACCTGATGGAACAATAGCTTTTCCTTCTGCACCACTTGCTAATTCTACTACTGCTTCTACTGTTGGGTTACCCCTTGAATCCAATACTTCTCTTGCGTAAACGGAAACGATTTCATCATACCACATGTTTCTCTCCCTCCTTCAATTATAAAAAATGCATTTATTTATCAGGGTTTGACAAATGTGCCAACTCTATTGTTTGATAATGCTTCAAGTAAATTACCTTCTTTAAAGAAATTTAATACTATTATAGGCATATGATATCTTTTACATATGGAAAACGCCTCTGTATCCATTATTTTAAGCCCAAGATTTATTGCATCATCATAAGTAATCCTACTATATTTTTTCGCATCTTTAAACTTTTTAGGATCTCTATCATAAATACCATCAACCTTTGTAGCCTTTATCAAAACATCTGCTTTCATTTCAACTGCTCTTAATGCAGCTGCGGTATCTGTTGTAAAGAATGGATTTGATGTTCCACCTGCAAAAATTACCACATATCCAGCATTAAAGTATAATTCTATATCGTCATAATGTATAATTCTTACAGATGGAAGATTAACAATTTGAGATACAACTACAGTTTTAATTCCTTTTTTCTCAAAGTAATCTTTTAAATAAAGGGCATTTATTACTGTCCCTAACATTCCAATATGGTCACCTATACTATTAGTTACATCCTGCAACTCTCTTCCTCTAAATAAATTCCCTGCTCCAATTACCATTCCAAGCTTAATTCCATGTTGAACAACCTTTTTTATTTCATTAGAAAGATACTCAAGCGCCTTTTCATCAAAACCTTTTTTATCCTCACCGGATAACACTTCACCACTGAGCTTTAATAATATTCGCTTATACATACTCCTTCCCCCTTTTTCTCAAAAAAAAGGGTGGACAAAGACCACCCTATATATTATTCACCTATTTCGTATCTTACAAATCTTGATACTTTTATGTTTTCTCCTATTTTTGCAATTGCATTTGTAATGAGGTCTTTAATCTTTGTACCTTTTTCATCTGCAAATACAAATTCTTGTTCCAATAAACAATTTGTTTCGAAGAATTTATTTAATTTGTTTTCAACGATTTTTTCAATTACATGTTCTGGTTTTCCTGAATTTTTCATTTCTTCTGCATAAATTTCCTTTTCTTTTGCAATTATTTCTTCAGGAACATCTTCTTTCTTTAACCATTTTGGATTCATTGAAGCAATCTGTAATGAAATCTGTTTTGCTAATTCATGGAATTCATCAGTTCTTGCAACAAAATCTGTTTCACAGTTCAATTCTAATAATACACCAATTCTTTCATTGTGGTGAATGTATGAATAAATAATTCCTTCACCTGTTGATCTTCCTGCTTTTTTAGCAGCTTTTGCAGCACCCTTTTTTCTTAAGATTTCAACTGCTTTGTCAAAATCTCCATTAGCTTCTTCTAAAGCTTTTTTACAATCCATCATACCTGCGCCTGTAGCATCTCTTAATTTTTTTACTTCTGCAGCACTTATAGCCATTTATATTCCCTCCCAGTATTATCTTATTTTCCTGAACTATTTTAACACAATTATTTTTCTTTTTTTAAACATTGTTATTACTAATTTTTTTAAATATTGCTTCTTCAACATTTTTAGGTACCCACTGAGAGATATTTCCATTAAATCTCGCAACCTCTTTTACAATTGTTGAAGATACAAATGAGTATTCTGTATCTGTCATTAAAAAAAGGATTTCTATATCTTTATTCAAAGAACGGTTTGAATTTGCCAATTGCAATTCAAATTCAAAATCCGAAACTGCTCTTAATCCTCTTATAATAACATTTATATTTTTCTGTTTTGCATAATCTACTAATAGTCCTTCATAACATTCAACCTTTATATTTTTATAATCTTTTAATGATTCTCGTGTTAATTGCATTCTCTCTTCACAATCAAAAAAATATTTTTTATTTATATTATGCATAACCACAACATATAATTCATCAAATATTTTCGCTGCTCTTTGTATTATATTTATATGACCATATGTAATGGGATCAAAACTTCCAGGATATATAGCTTTCAACATTTCATACCTCCAGATATTGTTCTATTTTACCTGCCCCTAAAATCACTCCTTCATTATCATAAACAACGGCAAATTGGCCAGGAGTTACAGCAAAAATAGGTTCTTTAAATATAACTTCCACTTTATTTTCGCCTATTTTTCTTATATATGCATCTTTTTCCTCATTTCTTTTTCTTATTCTACATCTTGCTTCAATTTCGTTAAAATCAACCAAAAATTCAAAATCCGTACTAATAAGCCCTTTAAAGTAAACCTTTTCTGTTGGAGCTACTATTATTTGATTTTTTTCTGGAATTATTTTATACACATGCATTTTTATATTTGGATTTTTGAAATATTTTATTCCTGTTCTTTGACCTATAGTATAATTTGTATAACCAGTATGTTCTCCTATTATATTCCCTTCCAAATCAAGCACTTCACCTGTTGATACATTTATTCCATTTTCTCTTAAAAATCTTCTATAATCGTTATCTGGAATAAAGCACAATTCCTGACTATCAACTTTTTTAGCTATATTTATATCTAATTTTTCTGCTATCTTTCTTATCTCATCTTTTGTATAAGTTCCATTCGGAAAAATAATATGTGGTATTGCTTCTTTTTTCATATATGCAAGAAAATAAGATTGATCCTTGGACACATCGATCCCCTTTTTTATTACCTCTGTATTGTATTTTTCAGAAAATTCTCTAATTGCATAATGCCCTGAAGCAATATAATCTGCATCATATTCTTTTAATATATCAATTGCCAATCCAAACTTAAAATATTTATTACATAGCATACATGGATTAGGAGTTCTTCCTGCTTTATATTCTTTTATAAAATAATCTATTATTTTTTCCTTAAATTCCTCATATATTTTTATTACCTTTAATTCAAACCCCAATTTATCAGCAATTCTCATTGCATCATAGGTATCAGATGGACTACAACATATTTTCTTTTTTTCAGGAATCTTTATAAATACTTCATCTGGTATTGTTTTAAAATGAATTCCTATTACTTCATAACCCATCTCTTTCGCAAAATATGCAGCAACAGAACTATCAACCCCGCCGCTCATCAGCATTATTAATTTTTTCTTCAACTGTATTTCCTCCCATTAATTCCAGTTTTTCTCCTATTTTTAATAAATCTGCAAGTGTAATCTTTGAAAGTTCGCTCATAAGAATTGTATTTATTTTTTTCCAGACATATCCCACTGCGCATTCAGAACCAAGTGTTTCACATTTTCCGGTAACAACGCACTCATATGATTGAAATGGTCTATCTAAAATATAAATTACTTCACTTAATTTTAAATCTTCTGGTTTTCTACTTAAAGCATATCCTCCGTATCTTCCGCGCACCGAATCAACAATTTTATATTCCCTTAATTCACTGAATATTTTTTCCAGAAAATCCTTCGGTATTTTTTGCTTTGCCGATAATTCATTTATAGAAACTCTTTTCACTCCATTTTTATGAAATAAAGCAAGTTCATACAACGCTCTTAATGCATAACTGCTTTTTACTGTTAGTCCCATTTTATTACCTCCTGGCCTTTTTCCCTACTACATAAACACTAACTTCCTGTGTATTTTGCGCAAGTCTTACATCATTAATATATATATCCAATCTATTTCCAACAATTTTCGAACCAATATCTTCCACTTCAAAAAATCCCATATTAGGGGTATTTCTAAATTCTGGAATATATACCACAGTTCCAAGAGGTAAATACTTCGGATCAGCAGCTACTGTTACCCATGGTCTTGGAACATTTCCAGACTTTGTTAATCTAAATGCTGGATAATATATAATTTTATCATCCCATTCTGTGTAAAAAGTTGCTCTGAAATTCCCTGCAAATTTAAAGAATAATTTCATAGGATCTCGCGGCTCACCATTTTTCCAGATTTCAAAATTAAACAACTTATCCTTTTTCACCTTTCCCATTAACGTTTCTGTATCCACCCATTTTCCTTCTTTAATAGAAGGATCAATATTATAAATATTGGAATAAACTGTCATTACCCCATTCCCATGATCTATCTTTACATATTTACTCTCATTAACAGCCTTTCCTATTTCAACAACTCTTCCAGGCAATGTAGGCCTTACATATTCATCTTTTAATGGTAATATTCCCAATCCAACTGATACACCCGTTGAAATTCTATCTCCAAACCTTACAACTATTCTATCGTAATCAGAAGGTTTTGTATATGTAAGAGGCCATGTTAAAAACTCTTCTATATTGTTAACAGGAATTATTATTTTTTGTCCTACTCTTATACTCCTTGGATCATCAATGTTATTCGCAACTTTTATTAAATCTACTCCATTATACCCCAATCCAAAAGCCAATGCTATTTGGCTTAAAGTATCACCTGGTTTTACCTGATAAATTATTTGGTCTGTTGAACCAAAAAGATCTTTTATTTCAGCTTTTGAAAAACTTATTAATGCATTTGTTAATTTTCTTTCCAGTTCATCCAGCTGTGTTTTGTATTTTTCATCAAATGTACTAATAGGTCGTGATGTTATCATTTCAAATGAATTTTCAAGATTTTTTATATTCTTCTCAAGCTGCGCCATCTGATTTTCAAGACCTTTTATTTTTAATAGTTCATCACTTTTGGTTTTATAAAACAACTTTGCAACTTCTCTCTGTGTTTCTGCAGAAACGGATTCATATACGTATTTTTTCAAATTTTCCTCATCTATAATTGCTCCAACTTTTCCTTTAAATGAGTTATAATCATTTTTTAAATTATCAAAATCCTTTTCTAATGTTTCAAAATTAATCTGCCACACCTTATCTAAAGAATTAACAGTTTTCAACAATTCGTCTATATTATTTTTAACAGCAACATCTATGTTGTTTTTTATTTCAGTTGAAGATAATGTTATACCCGCAAGGGTTTTTTCTATGTTATTTATTTTTCCTTCCAATATTAATCCTTTATTTTGCATATTTTTTAGAGATACTTCTATATTTGTAATAGAAGAAGAAGTTGTATGTATCTCTCTTTTTAAATCATCTATTCTTTTTTCTTCATTTG
This sequence comes from Marinitoga sp. 1138, assembly GCF_013363265.1. Classification (NCBI taxonomy): domain Bacteria; kingdom Thermotogati; phylum Thermotogota; class Thermotogae; order Petrotogales; family Petrotogaceae; genus Marinitoga; species Marinitoga sp. 1138. Next base: position 34,525 of record NZ_LBFA01000026.1, on the reverse strand, counting down.
TTATTTTGATATTTAATGCTTCAAACTTTTGCTGTAATTCTGTTGAGTCTCTGGTTATAAATTCATTCTTTAGTGTATTTAAATCGGAAATCCTTACAGCTTCATTATTTAATATTTTTATGTTATTTTCAATATTTGTGATCCTTTGATTAATATCAGACAATAAACTTGAATATACACCTTCATTATCAATATTCTGAATATCTCCAATCTTTTTTTGAAGATTATTTAATGTATTTTGATATAAAATAAGCTCACTTTTATATTTATTTAACTCATTTGCAATTTCTGCATTAGAAGCAGATAATGTATCTTCTATTTTTTTTATTTTCGCTCCTAAATTTGTTATATTTCTATTCAAATCTTCTATTCTACTATTGTATGTTTCTACAGTTTCCTTATAATAATTTAATTCAGATTCATAATTTGTCAATTTTAATTTCAATGTTGAAACTTCTGTTTCTAAATCATTCAATCTTTCGTTGTCTGATGCAACTCCCTGTAATAACGAACAGGATGAAAAAAACTGTACTAAAATTATTAATAGAACTATGTAACTCAATCTTTTCATCACAGATCCCCTTTCAACTTTTCTGCCTGTTTTACATATGGATTCTTTGAATTTTTATATCTTCCAACCAATTTATTAAAAAATTCTTTGGCTTCTTTTTTCTTTCCTATCCTATAATTTGTATATCCTTTAAAGAAGTAATACATTATTAAATCCTCATCAGAATTTAAATCCTTAAAATTCTTTTCAAGGATTTCAACTGCAGAAACCAGCATCTTTAATTCTGCCATTTCTTTTCCTTCTTCTCTGAATATCCATGCTAAACGTATAAACGTTCTCGCTATTCTTCCAGGATTATTTACTATTTTATACACAATTCCAGCAAGTGCATACTGTTTTTTCAAAAAATCTATACTTTTATTCTTACTATTATCTATTTTCCCCATTTTATCTCTAACTCTTTTTAAATATTCTTTTAAATCTTTTTTTGTATCCTTACCTATTCTCTTAAACAGGTCATCATCACCATTAAAGTAAGTAAATCCACATTTAGGACATGTTAAAATTGAAAAATGAAGAGGATTAGGACCTCTATACGTCGGCTTTAAATCATCATCATACTTTTCAATTCTAATACTATCAATTTTTATTTTTGTATATGGAAACGCTTTGCCGCACAACGGACAGGATGTGGTATCTTCCCAGAAGTCACCCATAGTATTATCTCCTTCTTATTTTTTTTAATACTCTCATAATCATATTTTACCATAATAGTCATAAAATTCAAACTATAATGTTTGCAAAATTATTATCTTAATGGTAAAATATATCCGAAGTTAACAAATTAGATGTAGGAGGATAAAGCATGGGATTCTTTAATAAAATTGCAGAAGGACTTAAAAAAACAAGAGATAAATTTTTTGGAAATATTAAAACACTCTTTGCTGGAAGAAAACTTGACGATGAAGTCTTAGAAGAATTGGAAGAAATTATGATTCTTTCAGACATGGGAGTCGAAGCAACAGAAGATATTCTTAAAGAATTAAAAGAACGATATAAAAAAGAAAACTCAGACGATCCTTTATTACTATTAAGAGATATTATGGTTGAACATTTAAAAGATGAACCTTTGTCATTTAATCCAGATAAAAAACCGTTTGTAATACTTGTTGTCGGTGTAAACGGAACAGGAAAAACCACTACCATTGCAAAACTTGGAAAATTATACAAAGACAAAGGACATGATGTGGTATTTGCTGCAGGTGATACATTTAGGGCAGCTGCTATTGAACAATTAAAGGAATGGGGTAATAGATTAGGTATTGATGTAATAGCCCATACACATGGTGCTGACGCTGCTGCTGTAGCTTTCGATGCATTAAATCATGCTGTCGCTAAAGGAAGAGATATAGTAATAATAGATACTGCCGGAAGATTGCATACAAAACAGAATCTTATGGAAGAGTTAAAGAAAATAAAAAGGGTTATTCAAAAGGTTATTCCAGATGCTCCACATGAAACCTTACTTGTACTCGATGGAACTACCGGCCAAAACGGTATTATTCAGGCAAAGGTGTTTAAAGAAACAACTGATTTAACCGGAATTGTGGTTACAAAATTAGACGGAACAGCAAAAGGCGGTATTGCTTTTGCTATTAATCAGGAATTGGATATTCCTATTAAATTAATAGGCGTCGGAGAAAAAGCCGATGACCTTCAAATTTTTGATCCAAAAACATATTGTAATGCTCTCTTAGGAATTGAAGAAAAATAATAATAGAAAAAAATAAAAGCTCCAGAATTTATTTCTGGAGCTTTTTTCTTAATATATCCATTTCTTCTAGATCAAGATCGACTTTTACTATTACATTTGGATTAGCCATCTCTATTTTTCCTTCTTCCTGGCCCTTTCTCATTTTAATCATTTCCGGCATTTTTATTTTTATTGGATCACCAACTGGTTTTATAATTTCAACTTCTTCGCCTACTGCAATCTTACTTCTAATTTCAAGTATTGATTTACCATCTCGGCTTTTACCAAGGACCTTTGCAACAATTTCATGTGTTTTATTATATGATGAAGAATCATAATTTTGACCTTCTGCTCCAGGATTGCCAAAGAAGAATCCTTTTGTATATTTTCTGTTACTTACAGAATTTAAATACTCCATCCATTTAGGATCATATTTAAAATTACCTTCATAATATTTATCTATTGCTTCTCTATATACTTTTGTTACTATTGCACCGTAGTATATTCCCTTCATTCTTCCTTCTATCTTTAAACTATCAATACCAGTATCCAAAATCTGATCAATAAACTCTATTGTACAAAGATCCCTGGAATTCATTATAAATGTTCCTCTTTCATCTTCATAAATAGGATAGTATTCACCTGGTCTGTTCTCTTCAACAAGATGATACTTCCATCTGCAAGGTTGAGCACATGCTCCTCTATTGGCATCTCTTCCTGTTAAATAATTACTCAACAAACATCTTCCTGAAATAGACATACACATTGCACCATGTATAAAAACTTCCAGCTCAACATCAGGTACTTTTTCCCTTATTTCGCGAATTTCTTTTAATGATAATTCACGAGCTAAAATAATTCTTTTTGCTCCCATTTCATGCCACACTTTTACGCTCATCCAGTTGGTATTACTTGCCTGAGTACTTACATTTATTTCAAGATCTGTATTGTCCCTAACTATTTTAAAAACACCTAAATCTGCAACTATAACAGCATCTACACCAGCAGATTCGAGAAATTTAGCATAATCTGCAACCTTTTCAATTTCATTATTATGAGCTATTATATTTAAAGTAACATATATCTTTTTCCCAAGAGAATGAGCATATTTTACAGCTTCTACTATCTCTTCATTTGAGAAGTTTCCAGCCAGAGCTCTTAAATTGAAAAATTTTCCGCCAAGGTAAGCTGCATCAGCACCATAGCGGAAAACCATTTTTAATTTTTCCATATTTCCGGCTGGAGAAAGAAGTTCAACCTTTTTCATACTTTCTCCTCCAGTGATTTTAATTATTTTTAGTTAATTTCTACAATTTCAATTTCAAAGGTTAAATCCTTACCTGCAAGAGGATGATTTGTATCCATTTTTACCATTTCATCTGTAACTTCAAGGATTTTAGCAAGGAATACATTTCCTGATTGATCTGCAAGTTGTACTGTTTGGCCAACTGCTTCATCTATATTAGGTGGAAAACTCTGTCTTGGTAATTCAAATACTTTTTCTTCAGAATATTCTCCATATGCCTCTTCAGCAGGAATAGTGAATGTCTTTTTTTCTCCAACTTCCATATCCATAACAGCTTTATCAAATCCTGGAATTACCTGTCCTGCACCTGCTGTAAATTCTAATGGTTCTCTTCCTTCTGATGAATCAAAAACAGTTCCGTCATTTAATGTCCCTTTGTAGTGTAACTTTACAGTATTTCCTTTCTGTACTTTCATAATTATTCCGCCTTTCTGCTTTTTTCTTTTGCTTTCGCAATTATTGGTTTTCTTCCTCTTCTTTTCTTTTTAAAAGATTCAAGTATAATCTCTGCATCTTCAAAAGACACAGTAATAAAAGAAAATTTATCGAGTATCCTTACATCTCTTAATCTAACATTATCAAGTTTTGTATAATCTTTTATTAATTTTAATATCTTTTCCTTTGTAATTCCGTCATCTTTACCAAGGGCCACAAATAATCTTGTTTTACCTTTCTTATCAACAAATGATTTTCCTTTAACTTCTCTAATTTCATTATAATTTCTTTCATCAAGTTCATCCTGAAAAGCATATTTTAATACTGCTGCAAGTACTTCATTTGCATTTCTGTTCTCGAGCATTTCATTTGCTAATTCAAGATAGTTTTCATATGTTTCGCTTTCAAGGATATTATTTATTTCTGTTTTTATTCTATTTTTCTTTGATTCTATAACATCCTTTATTTTAGGAATTCTCTTTTTCTTTATATCGCTTTTTGAAATTCTTTTTATAAACAATAACTTTCTATATTCTTCTGGTGTAACAAAAGTAATAGCTGTTCCTTCTTTTCCTGCCCTTCCTGTTCTTCCAATTCTATGAACATACGATTCAGGATTTTGAGGCAATGAATAATTTATTACATGTGTCAAATCTGAAATATCAATACCTCTTGCTGCAACATCTGTTGCTACAAGAATATTTGCTCTCTTTGTTTTGAATTTCCTTAAAATTCTTTCTCTTTGATATTGGGATAAATCTCCATGTAATGCCTCTGCACTATATCCCCTATCAATAAGTCTGTTTGAAACAGTATCAACATCTACCTTTGTTCTACAGAATACAAGACCGTAAAACTCTGGTTCTATATCTATAATTCTACATAACGCCTCAAATTTATCTGATTCATTAACCTCAAAATATATCTGCTCTGTTAATTCCGTTGTTAATTGTTCTGGTTTTACAGAAATTATCTTGTAATTGCTCATATATTTTTTTGCAAGCTTTAAAATTCTTGATGGCATTGTAGCTGAGAATAAAAGTATTTGCTTTTTTTCTGGTGTATTTGAAAGTATTTCCTCTACATCATCTATAAATCCCATATCAAGCATCTCATCTGCTTCATCAAGAATTACATAAGAAACATGTTTTAAATCCAATGTTTTTCTTCTAATATGATCCAATATTCTTCCCGGTGTTCCAACTACGATATCAACACCTTTTTTAAGTCTTGAAATTTGGTTTTCTATTGATTGTCCACCATAAATAGGAAGAATATTTAACTTTTTTCTTCCTTTTAAAGAATTAATCTCCTCTGCAACCTGAATAGCCAATTCCCTTGTAGGAGTTAAAATTAAAGCCTTTACCTTTTTTGAAGGTTCTAATTTTTCAATTAACGGTAATCCAAATGCTGCTGTTTTACCTGTTCCAGTCTGCGCCTGACCAATTACATCAATACCTTCCTGTAAAAGAATTGGTATAACCTTTTCCTGAATTGGTGTTGGTTCCTCAAACCCCTTTTTCTTTAACGCCTTTAATGTACTTTCTGATAATCCTAAATCCTCAAACTTTACTAGCTTTTCCATTTTCTACCTCTTTCCTATGATTTTTTTCAGGTATTCCAATGCCAGGATATACCCATCGAGTCCTAACCCTGTAATCTGTCCATCGCATACAGGGGCTATTACACTTTTCTTTCTAAATTCTTCTCTTTTATATATATTAGAAATATGCAATTCGATTTTAGGAACATCAATTATTTCCAGAGCATCCTTAATTGCATAACTATAGTGTGTATAAGCACCTGCATTAATTATAAGCCCATCAAAATCCATTTTCTGAAGTCTGTTAATAATTTCTCCTTCAAAATTTGACTGAAAAACTTCTGTTTTTATTTTGTTCTTTTCAGACCAATCTTCGATCAATTTCAAAAGATCCTGATATGAAAAATTACCATATATTTCTTTTGGGCGTTTGCCTAACATATTAAGGTTAGGACCATTAACTATTAATATCATACCATAATTCCTCCATAAAAAAATTTTATATTTCCATTCTTAACTCAACCTTTCCAATATTGTTACTGCAACTCTTTAAAAACTCATAACATAGTATTATATCATAATAATCTTTCAATTAAAGACAAATCCTTCCAAATCCAGAACACCCGTTAAACTTATTAATATAACATTAATAATAAATAATGGATATTTAATATTAATATATTTTTTTTGAAATTTTTTATCATATATTTTATGATATAATTTCCTTGCAAAAATTCGAATTTTTAACAATCGGAGGTGTAATTGTGAATTCTATTAGAAGAAAAATACTTATAGTATTCTCAACAATTATAATTTCTGCTGGAGCTTTTGTTGGATTTTTTCTGTATTTTTATTTATCAGCATCACTTGAAAGTCTAATTGAAGAAAATTCATTTTCCATTTTAGAACAACAGACATCACAGGTAGAAATGTTCTTTAATTCGTTAATTCATGAAATGACACTTATCTCAAACAAAAAAATCTTTAAAAATATGAACATGACTGATTCAATTGCAATCTTAAAAAAAGATAATGAAATTTTAGATGATTACAGCATGTTATTTATAGCAGATAAAGATGGAAATGCCTACACAACAACAAATGTAAAAACCAATATTGCTGATAGAGATTACTTTAAAAAAATAATGAACGGAAACGATATTGCTATAAGCGACGTTTTAATATCAAAAGCCGACGGAACATCTATAATAGTTATTGCACATTCGATTAGAGATGAAAATAATAAAACCATAGGTTTAGTTGGTGGTACAATTTCTCTTGAAAAATTTCTGAATTTTGTTAGCACTTCAGCAGAAGGTAATTATAGTTTTATCTTAGATTCACACGGAACAATGATTGCACATACAATAAAGAAATTTATAGGAAGCAGTGTTTTTAATTTAAATTATAAAGGTTTAAGTGAAATTGCGCAAAAGATGATCAATGGTGAAAAAGGTTATGGTGAAATTACTGTTGAAAACAATCAAAAAAGAATATTAATCTATGCACCTATAAAATCAATGAATTGGTCTGTTGCAGTTTCAATTCCAAAAAGCGCTTTACTTGCAAAACTAAGAGGTATTGTTAATTTCTTTGTATTAATTGTAATTTTAGCTGCTTCAGTTGCAGTTATTGTTTCAATACTACTTGGAAATTCTATTGCTAAACCTCTTGAAAAACTCTCAAATGATGTTAAAAAATTTGGCGAAGGTGATTTAACCATTAAATTTAGCGCAAGAGGTAAAGATGAAATTGCAAGAATTGCAGAATCATTAAATTACATGGCAAATAATCTCAGAAATTATTTAATTAGTGTAAGAAAATCTGCTTCTGATCTGGAAGAATCAGCCGTAGAACTTGAAGAAAATGCAAGAATTCAGTCAACACAAATGGCAAAAATTACAGAAAAGACTGAAGATATGGATAAAAGCTCAAATTTAGTTTCTTCTTCCATTGAAGAAATGAATTCCGGAGTAGAAGAAATTTCCGCTTCAGCACAAAATATATCAGAAAATTCACAGAACTTATATGAAGAAGCAAAAGATGTTTCTCAAACTGCTACTGAAGGTAGCGAATCAATTTCAAAAATAATTACAACAATAACAAATGCTGTTAAACAGTCTGATATTACAATAAATACCGTTCAAAATCTCGCAAACAAAGCACAAAATATTGAACAGATAGTAGAAACAATAGAAAATATCACAGAACAAACTAATCTCCTTGCTTTAAACGCTGCAATAGAGGCTGCAAGGGCTGGAGAAGCCGGGAAAGGATTTGCTGTTGTTGCTGATGAAATAAGAAAATTAGCAGAAGAAAGTAAGAGGGCTACAGAACAAATTGCTGAAATATTAGGAGAAATAAAAGACGGTGCAGACGATGCAAGCGATGCTACATCAAAAACAGGTGAAATCATAAAAGATGTAGAAGCTGAGGCTAATATTGTTGCAGAGAAATTCTCAAATATTACTCAAAAAATCCAGAATATCACCGTAAATATAGAAAATCTCAGTGCAAGTGCTGAACAACAGGGTTCATCTACAGAAGAAATTGCAATGGGAATGGATAGGATTACACGGGAAATTATAAATATCTCAGATGAAATCACAGAAATTGCCGATTCAATTGAAAATCAAAATATAAGCTTGCAAAAATTAGAAGATATTACTGAAAGACTTTCTGAAAAAGCTCAAATCCTTGTAGATGGTTTAAAGAAATTTAAGATTTAACCCTTTTAATCAAGTCTCAAAAATGAATCTCCCTGATTTTCAGGGAGATTTTTTATTTATTATGATATAATATTAATATAACAGTAAAAATAGACGAATTATATAAAGGAGGTGATTCTGATGAGAATAAACGGAGAAAATTTTAATTATTTTAAGTACACTGAAATAACAAAATTAGAAAACACAAAGGAATTTGAAGAAAAAAATAAATCAAAAAACAATGAAAACAATAAATCTGCAAATAAATCCCCTAAAGGCGATGTTTATGTAAAGACAGAAATAGAGTATATGAAAGCTACTTATTCCAGCGTAGTTGGAAAAAAGATTGAAATTGATCCTTCAAAATGGAAGGATATGAAGGAAGAATCTCAACAGATGTATGATAAGTTTAAAGCATGGGTTGAAGATAAAATAAAAAAGCAATTAGGTATTACAGAAGATGAAAGAGCAGAGATGAAAAAAGAACTTGAAGGTGATGGGTATTGGAGTCCTGAGTCTGTTTCAGATAGGCTTATTGAATTTGCAAAATCCATATCTGGTGGTGATAAATCAAAAATCGATTTATTGAGAAATGCCGTAAAAGAGGGATTTCAGAGCGTTAGAGATATGTTAGGAGGAAAACTTCCAGAAGTTAGCGAAAAGACTTATGATCTGGTTATGAAAAAATTTGAATTGTGGGAAAAAGGTGAAGACGAGAATATGGAAATAACAACAGAAAGCGGAGGAGTCGAATACATAAAGGTTAATCAGGAAGTTATAATTGAAAACAACAATGAAAATAAGGATAATAATTTACCAGAAAATAAATAAAGAAAAGCTGCCTACGCAGCTTTTCTTTTATAGTTAATGAATTTTTTTGAAATATAAAACACCAAAATAATTGATAAAATACCAAGATAACTTGCAAAAGAATCATATAATGAAAATTGCCTGTATGGAGAAAGCGCTTGAATATACTCACTTGCAACTGGAAGCGTTAATATTAATCCTATTGAAGGTATAATATACCATTTTTTGTTAATCAATCCTTTTAAAAATAAAAACATCCCTCCAGCATATGCAAGAAAATGCCATATTTTATCTTCTCCATAAAATCTCGAATAATTAAACGGTGGTTTTGGAGTTACTGAAAAATATATTAATACTAACAGATATAATACAAATAATATATTCCATATAATCTTTTTCATAACCAAAACCTCCAGAATATTTTTTATATATTATAACATGTTAATATTTCAAATAATTAAAAAATATAATAAATAAAAAAAGCTCCCGAAGGAGCTTTTAAATTCTATCAATAATAAACGCTTATTTCTCCTGTAGCCTCACCATAAATATTGATTAGTACAGGACTTCCAAATAGCTGATCATCATCAGAGTACTTTTCATCTCCATCTTTATCCTGATAAACAAAAACAGTTACGCTATCATCTGCAGGAACACTTACTTCAAAAGAATATTCTGATTCTTGTGGAGTTATTATGGTTATATTTACTACACCTTCTTTTGGAATAGTTTTATAACTATATGTTCCATTTGCATATGCAAGATAATAAGTACTATTATCTGTGTAATTTTCATTGTCAGACCAATTAATTTTTATTGTTGCGTTTACCTTTTTTGGTCCCAAACAACTTGTTAAACTCAAAGCAAGAATTAAAATACCTAAAAATACCAATGTTTTTTTCATAAAAACCACTCCTTATAAATTTAAAGTAGATATGTATTAATATTACTCTAAAATTATTAAGGAGTGATGTCTTTTTGGTTAATTTTAAAGATAGTTAATCTTTTTTTAAAAAATTAATAAATAAAATATTTGATTACATTTATTGCTAACTTAGCATCATCGCCCCATTGCCAGCCATTATGCAATAAATCACCAGAAGCTCCTGTTCCATCGTCAAAAGGTGAGCTATCTCCTATTGCAACAACCTTACCTTTGCCATAATTAGTCACTATCATATATGGTTTATTTTCAGAATTAGCAATTAATACTTTAATATTATCATTTAATAGTTTAATTGATGAACCATTCCATACTCCTATTTTTCTAATTCCTTCTGTAATTGGATGATTGTAAATATGTGCAAGTGGTGCTTCTTCAAGGTCATCGCCTGTAAATTTAAATCCAAAATTTTCTACAAATGTATTAAATATCTTAGGTGAATCCCAACCATTGCCATTTCTATCAGAACCACCATGATCAGATATAATAAATAATGATCCGCCATTTTTTACAAAATTCAAAATTGCTTTAATTTCTGTTTCCTTAAATGGTTTATTTGGTTCTGGAATTACAAGCACATTATACATATTTAATATTTCTTCTGTTATATCCTCTTTTATTTCATTAACCTTTAATCCCATATTTCTTATTACATCTGCAAAATCCGAATATCCCCCATCAATAACCCAGTCGGCATTTCCAGCAGTTTGGCCATGATTATTATCAAATAACACTCTATTTTTATATGAATCCTTTTTAAGATCTAATTTTATAATTTTCATACTCATTTTATTATTGTTTTTATCAGCTATTGATCTCAATACAAGTTTTGTAGCTTTATTTATGTCTTCCACTTCTAATTTCAATATTTTTTGTGTTTTGTCCAATTTATAATCTTTTATATTGGTTTTTAATATTCTAATGGTTTTATTCAATACAACTGATTTTTCACTTATTGGTTCATTGAATTCAACATAGATATAATTTCCTTTTATTGCATAATCCTTTACTTCAGGCGGGAAAACATCATCAACAACTATATCGTTTATATCCCTTGGCCACAATTCATATGCTGACATATATTGTCCAAGCACCCCTACAACTTCCATTGTAATTCCAACTTTATAGTAAGCAGGATTAATTCCTGTGTTTTCTCTTATAAACACCATTCCTTTACCGCTTCCATCGTCAATGTATATCTTCCTCATATCAAATTTGTCAATTTCTACAATTTTTCCTTTTGTTTTAAGATATAATCCTTCATACTTTTCATTATTGATATCTGCAGTTTTTATAATCAATGGTTCTGGCAATGGATTATTATGAGATATTATTTTATAATAATGTGAAGGATTATCGCTCTCAAGAATTAATTCTTTATTATTTTTATGAGTCCAGAGATATCCTTTTGCTTCAACTAAATCCCCTCTTTTTACATCTTTAAATTGGCCGCCTCTATAATATAGATTAATTCCTCCTGTTTTATCCTGCAAGAAAATTATATTAACATCAAAAGGTCCTGGTTCAACTGTTACAACACCTCTAACAACAACTGTTTTTAAATCTTTTAAATCGCGAGCATCAGAAATACTGGTAATAGCAGAAAATGCAAAAATACCTATAAATAAAAACACAACTAACATTACTATACTTCTTTTCATTCTTAATCCTCCCTTTTTAAATTTTTAAATTTAACATAACATTATATCATAAAAATAGCTGAATAATAATGTATAATAGATAAGAAATATTTTGATTGGAGGGATATTATTGAAGGATTTTATTTTAGGGATTTTAATGGGAATTGCAAATTTATTACCTGGTATAAGTGGTGGAACTATTGCTGCTATTTCTGGAAGATATGAAATAATTTTAAAAGCTGCTTCTGATATAATTTCTTTTAAATGGAATAAAGAAGCATTTAAGATTTTGACCTCATTAATTGTAGGTATGGGCGTTTCAATAATATTCCTTTCAAAAATTTTATCTTTTTTGTTTGAAAAATATCCTGAATATTCATATGGAATATTTATAGGACTAATTATTGGAGGCCTTTTTTACCTTATTTCACAGATAGAAATTAAACAAAAATCTAATATATCAATAATAACTATATCTTTTGTTTTAACATACTTTTTATTAAGATTTGCCGAGAATCTGGAAACATCAAACGGAAATGTTAGTATGTGGTATTTATTTATAGGAGGCATAATAGGCGCTGCAACAATGGTACTTCCTGGAATAAGTGGCTCTTCAATGTTGTTGATTATGGGAATATACAAACCTATTATTGATGCTATATCTAATATGAACTTTTCTATTTTAATTCCTTTTGCATTTGGTGTTGGTGGAGGATTGATTTTTGTTATACTTGTTCTTGAAAAATTGCTTGAAAGGTTCAGGGATCAGGTTTTATCTTTTTTAATTGGTCTAACAATAGCGGGAATGGTGATTATCTTCCCAATAACCTCAAAATTATTGACTTATGTATTTTTAATTGTGGGTATTTTTCTTTCAAAATATCTTGAGAGGATTCTTAATGAGTAGAAAAGTTGCAATTGAAAAAATAAAAGTTCTTTAAAAATATCGTTATAGAAAACTTCATAAAAAGATTCATTCAAGCAGGTGAAATTTCTTATAATTGTGAAAAATAAAAACTAAGAATTTCCCGCAGCGGGGATTAAAGATAGTTGGAAAAAATAAAAGCGAGTGAAGGCTCGCAGAGTGCCTGAGAAAATTGCGAGTGGAAGGGGTCAAAATCACACGGATGTGATTTTGAGTGAAGACGAACATGGATGTGAGTCTGCAACGACCCCTGAGAACGAGCAATTTTCGAAGATTAGCACTCAAGTCGCCTGAAAGAGCTTTTATTTTTTCCAACACAAAAATTTTTCAAGGATTAGAAATTCTTGCCGTCTGAGCGAATATTATTTTTCTACTTTCAAAAAAAATTTTCGAGGATTAGCAACCAGCTTGTTTGAGGGAGTTTTTATTTTTCTCAATTATCAACAAAAATAACAATTATATAAAAAGAGAGGTGGAGGATGTGCAGGAAATTATTTTGGGTATAATTCAGGGATTAACGGAGTTTTTGCCAGTTTCAAGTTCAGGACATCTTGCTTTATTTTCAAAACTCATTAACTTTAATCCCGACGTTTCTTTTTTCGCTTTTTTACATTTAATGACATTTTTCGCAGTTTTATTGTTTGTTTATAAAGAAGTGTGGTTTATTTTAAAAGGTATGTTTACAATGGATAAAAGTGCCTGGAATCTTGCTTTGAAAATCATTGTTTCTTCGGTGCCAGCTGCAATAATTGGTATTTTATTTGAAGATCAGATTTCTGAGGCATTTTCTTCGCTTAGACTGGTTGGATTATTCTTTTTATTTACATCTGTTGCAATGATTCTATCCGATAGATTTGATGGGAAAAAGGAATTAATGGATATTTCATATATAGATGCTATTATAATTGGTTTATTTCAAGCAGCTGCTATTTTTCCTGGTATTTCAAGAAGTGGATTTACCTTATTCGGTGCTTTGCTTTTAAATACAAAAAAAGAAGCAGCTTTAAAATATTCCTTTTTAATGAGCCTTCCTGTAACCTTTGGTGCTGGATTACTTGAAATAAATGACGTTACATTTACAGCACCTGTAATCTATTCAGGAATATTTACCTTTATTTTTGGCGTTATAGGATTGTTTATTTTAAAGAAAACCGTTATAAATGGAAAGCTTAAATATTTTGGTTATTATACTGCTCTCGCAGCAATAGTAAGTTTTATTGTTGGATAATTTTTAATTATTAATAAAAAAAAGGGGGGCTGGTTTTGAAGGTATTGCTAACTGGAAAAATGGGGGTTGGAAAAAGTACTATATTAAATAATGCAATAAAAAAATATAATATAGAACATGGGATTTTCACCAGAAAAATAGACGATTATGTTTATGCCTGGTTTTTGAATAATGAAAATCAAAGATTTATTATAGGCGAAAAAAGTATATATGGAATGAAATCCGTTGATAAAGGTTTTGAATCTTTAATAAAGCAAATGAAGAATATCAATAAACCAGATTTTTTTGTAATTGATGAAATTGGTTATATTGAATTATCTCAACAAAAATATCTTGAAGAGCTAAAAAGAATTATCGATGAAAGCCAGAATTTTATAGGCGTTATAAGATTATTCTTTATTGAACGATATGAGTTTTTAAAGGATTTAGAGATTATTGAAATTACAGAAGAAAATCGAAATAATATTATTATATAAAAATAGAGAAGGAATTTTCCTTCTCTATTTATTTTGATTAAAATATTTTATTCCTGGCGATATAGTATATAATTTTTGGTCTTTTGTTGCAGGATAGGCTAAAAATCCATATTCTTCACATAAGGAAATAAAGTCTTTTACTTTCTCTATATCTGATTCTTTTTCATTATAAATATAATCTATCACTATAATTGTTTTATTATGCTCTTTAAACTTCATTATATAATTTAATCTATAATCTATTTGTTTTTCTTTCCGTTTTTTCCCTTTTATATAAAACAAACTCTCAATTCCCAATCCATCTATAGATTCCATATATTTTCCGTTATAATCATAATCAATTATGGATTCCGCATTTTGAACAAATATTTTAAAATTTTTCCTTTTACTCTTTGCATATTCTGATAAATCTGCTATAAGGTTTATCATCTCTTCTGCTGTTGCATATATATCATAACCACGGTCAGCCCAATATAAATATGAATCAACAAGATCTATATAAACTCCATCAAATCCCTGATCTATTATTTTATCTATATATTGGTGCATAATTTCCTTCCATTCCCAATGCCAGTATTTTACCTTATAATTACCAGGCCACTTTGAATTCTCTTCACCTATAAAATCTGGAGGATTATTATTCCACCATTTTTCCCAATAAAACCTGTAGTCTTCTGCTTCTCCTACGCTGAGATAAGACAAAACTGTACTTCCATTTGTTTGTAACTTTCGTATTTCATATCTGGAAAATTTGTTTTTTTCACTACCATCATGTGAATAATCAATTATTATATATTCTGGTTTGTAATATAATGTAATTTCATTTATATCAACATTACCAAGCTGATAGATAACAGGAACTTCCTGTTTTTCAATAAATAGCGGCATTAAAAAAGGAATCGTGAGTACCGAAATTAAAAGTACTATAAATATTCTATCCATTGAAATAAAATTCCGGCCTCCTGTCTTCGAAGATATTATTCAATTTATTTAATTGCTTGTTATTAGCTTCTTCAGGATTAATTTCAATAGCTTTCACCATATCTCCTTTTTCCGGAAATCTAATTATTACTTCTCCTTTTGGATTGGTTATCTGACTCATACCAGTAAAATTATTTGTATTTAATGCATTTATCTCTTCGCCCCATCTGTTTGAGGTTACTATAAACACATGATTTTCAAGAGAGCGGAATTTATTTGCTTCCTGACAATATGGCATAACAAGATTGGCACTATGCGCTATAACCTGTGCACCTTTTAATGCAAGCGTTCTAAATGATTCTGGATAAAACCAATCAAAACATATTGCAAGTCCTACTTTTACTCCATTAACTTCCTCTACCCAAAACCCTGTATCCCCTTTTTCAAAAAACACCTTCTCTTCATAGAATAAATGTGTTTTTCTATAAATTCTTGTTTCTCCTGTACTTTTTATTAAAACAGAAGAATTATACAATTTACCCTCGTCTTTTTCAACAAATCCAAAAACTATATTGGTATTTTTTTCCTTAGCTATTTTCTTAAATGTTGTGATAGAATAACCATTTTTATCTTCAGCAACCCATTCAACTTCTGTATGTGTATTAAATGTATAACCTGTAAATGTCAGTTCCGGAAATACAAACAAGTCTGCTTCTTTATTTTCTATTAACTTTATCGCTCTTTCTATATTATCTTTTACCTGAAATAATTCCGGTTTAAATTGCACAAGCCCTATTTTCATATCTTTATCCTCCTAAAATTCGTTTTTCAGTTATCACAAGATTCATCTGTATATCATGGTCATCAACAGGCAATTTTTCTAATATCTGGAAGTCAAATCCAACTCCTATTAACTGAGTTTTTTTGTGTACTGAAAAATATCTGTCAAAAAATCCTCCACCATATCCTAATCTATATAAATCAAGGTCAAATGCCACTCCTGGAACAATATAAATATCTATATCTTCAGTATATTCCGTCCCTTCTGGTTCCATTATTCCAAACTTTCCTTTTTTCAGTTCATTAATATCATTAACAGGAATAAAAATCATTTTTTCATCGCTTATTACTTTGGGAAAAAGGAATATCTTATCTTTGAATAATTCCATTAAATTTAATACGTTTACCTCTTTCCTGTATGGATAATAAATCGCTATTGTTTTGAAATTTTTGGATTTTAAATAATTATATATTTTTTCAACGATTATTTTATTATTTGATTCATATTCTAATTTAGAAAGATTTTTCCTTTTAGCGATTATTTCCTTTCTTATTCTGCCCTTCATAATAACTATCATCTCCACTGAATTTTATATTCATAATGTTATCATCCATTTCAATAACATATAATTTTGATTCTGGATAATAGTCAATTATTTTTCCGTTTATAATATCATCAATACCACTCTGGGATTTTACATAAAAATACTTTGGAAATATGGAAGAATCAGGAATTACAACTGTTAAATTATTTCCATTCCATTTATATTTTACATTTTGTGTTAAATAATCAAAATATATTTGATATGCTTCTGAAGCTGTATGATTTCTTAACCATGGGAATTTTTTCTTAATAGTTAAATAGAATGTCCTTAAACTGCTGTACATCTCCATCCATGTTTTATTTTCCGGATTTCGACCTTTATCAAATAAATCATCAGGATGAATAAAATGCTGAAATGCACCAAAATTTGCAAGTGTATTTATTGTAGCTATATATATTCTTTTTAAAGGATAATATCCATATGTAGACCTCGGAATTACAAGTGTAAAATTATTTATAATCTTATACTCAGAAAATTCATCTTTTGCTTCATATGATGTACCTATTGTTTTTATTTCCGGAATTGCTTTTAAAAGCTGATTTGCCCCAAACTCATCTATTATGTTATTAGGAGCAACATAACTTGATAATTCTATTGGATGTCCCAATATTTTTTCTATAAATGTTTTTGCTGCTCTTAAACTGAGTAATATATTGTTTGGATTTGGCCATCTGTCTTTTGTTAATGAATTATGATTATAACCATGTAATCCTAATTCAAACTCTGATTTATCTATTTCTCTAAGTGCTTTTAACGGAGAATTGGTATTACTCATTAAAAATTCCGAAAATTCAAATGGTGGATTGCTTGAACCATTATAACTTAGAGGTGTAACAAAGGTATATTTAATATTGAATTCTTTGGAAAATTTCTTTATAGACGGCCACCAGATTGTATAGTAATATTCATCATCTGTGATGTCTTTCCCATTAATCTTTGCACGAACAACATTGTATGATGGCAATGGAAAATCATCTATATAGAACATAAATGAATTCAAAAATCCACTTATGCTATTTTTTTGCATTGACATTATTGACTGAAAAATCAATCCTCTTATATTCTTTAAATATACATCTGGATTTATATAACTTCTATATCCCTTTCCTTCTTTTTGATACCATATCACCGGAACACTTTTTCCATCTCCACAGAAAAATGCCAGAGGTTTTATATTTCCCGGTAAGTCTATATGATAATTTAATTCAAAATACATATTTATATATGATTCTGTTGCTGTATTAGTTAAAGGGAATAAGTCTTTTGTAAATGAAATTTTGTTTATATTGATATTATCTTCTTTTACATAGCTGCTCCATGGCGTATTAAATAATTGTGTGGAATATATAAATGTTCCCCCACTATTTATAAATTTCTTTATTGTTCTTGTTTCAACATATTTTGCATCTGTATTCCATATTATATATTTATATGGAATAAGGTCAAAGAAAGAGAGTTTATAAAATTGTTCTACGCTTATCACATCAAAATTTTGTTTTGCATATAATAATATCTTTTTTATTTCATATTGAGAATCCAGGTATTTTTGATTGTCGTATTTTGTATTGACTATCAAAAATTTATTCAATGTTCCAACTTCATGATTTATAAATCTATGTATAAGTTTATTAATATTGATTATGAGATTTCCATTTTTATCAACAAAACTATTGAATATTGCGGCACCACCATTATCTGTCAGAAATATCATTGGATACTCTTCATTGTCAATTTTATAGGTTAATATATTTTCCATATGATTGTCAAAGGTAATATACTTTTCAACAGGAACTTTATATTCACTATCCGGTTTTTTTAAAAAATAGTCTGAAATACATTCAATTGTATAATCTTCTAATTCTCTATATCCATATTTATACTGAACACCAATTTTATTTAATAAATTATTCATTTCCGAAATATCTGCACTTGCACCTATATTGTTAAAAAAGAAGTATATTCCTCCATTTTCAACAAATGTTGCCAGTTGCCTTAAATATAATTCGGGCTTAGCCATCTCAGAAGAATAATACCATGTAATTACTCCAAAATACTTTTCATTTGTTATCTTATAATAATTCATCTCTTCAACATTCTTTAATTCGTATCTAATATTATTTTTTTCCAGAATAGGAATAATATGATATTTAAACATCATTTCACCATAGTTTTCTGATTGTTTATATAGCAATAAAAGTTCCTTTTGAGAAAAGGATAAAACCGCAATAATAATTAATATTAATAATAAAATTTTCTTTTTCATATTATTCCTCCATTAAATGTTTTATATCTTTAAAATGCATATAAAAACCATCTTCAACTCCTATTTCCTGTCTAAAATATTCTATTCTTATTATATCATCAACTTTTTTTATTAATATTTTATATCCTATAAAAGTTCCAAGAGTAAAAGCTATAGAATATCCTGCTCCAAGAGAATAATATCCAATTTTATCAACAAATATAAAACTTAATATTATATTTGAAAATAGAGTAAATAGATTTAATTTCAGGGCATCATCTCTAAAATCAAAATATAATAATAATAGCATTATCATTAAATAAAAAGAATTCATCATTGCACCTATGAATCCAAGCCTTAAAATAGGTTTGGATATTTCACTTACAAATGGTAATAAGTTTAATTCATTAAACATTAATAGAATGGATGTAATTACAACCTGAACTTTTATTGTAAGGGATATGTTCAATTTTAATTCCTTAAACATTTCTTTTTTTCTTAATTCTATTTCTGAATAATTATAACCATTTATCAACGAATCATAGAATAATTTGTATTTTTTATAAAATCTTGTCTCTAAAATTAAAATAAACATAGTAGCAGTTGGAATTATCGTTAAATATGCAAGAAACATAGGATAATCATATATATATGAAAAATGAAATCCTTTTAATGGTTCTTCACCATAAATAGGAGATGTCCATGTAATAAAATCATCTGCCCATAATGCCAGATAATATGTAACTCCAATAAATATATTCTGCCAGTATTTTCTTAAATCATGTATCCATTCAACAGAAATTTCTATATTTGTTCCAAAATGAAATATAATAATTAAATAATGAATAAAACTACCTATATTAACACCAAACGCAAATCCCATTAAATACCCTATTTGATTATTTTCATCTCCAAGAATTTTAGATAATATAATAGATGAAAATCCCATAACTATATATGCAAGAATATACCAGTTTACAGCATCTGTTGAAATAGAAGCTATGGAAATTATCCATAATATTAATAAAGAAATAGTTAAATAAGAGAAAGAAAAAATAAACCACCATTCATGAGGATTAATAAGAAAAAATATAGCCAATAATATTATCGTAAAAAGAGATGCATAAAGGATAATTCCAAATACTTCAGGCAATATTTTTTTATATTCTTTTAAATATATTAAATCCGATAATCTTCGTGATTCAAACATAACAACAAGACCGGATATTATTATGGAAAACACAAAAGAATATACTATTCCTATATTAAAGTACATGCTGTTAATATTCATTATATTGAGTATTATCCATAAAGATGTTGTTGTGATTATCCATGGTCCGGAAGATACCACAACGGAATAGGCTATTGCAAGTAAATCTGTTGATACTCCTCCTTTATGAAACATCTTTGTAAGTCTAAAACCTACACCAGCCATTATTTCACCGCCGATATGTATAATTTTTTATAGTTCTTTATCATTTGATCAAGTCTATATCGTCTTTTAACCCGTTCTCTTGCAATTTTTGAAGCATTTAATCTAAACTCATCATCTTCATATAGTTTAATAATTCCTTCAGCTAATCCTACAAAATCCTTAGGTTTTACAACAACTCCTGCATCACCTATTATATCTTCTTTAGATCCATATATCATTTCTGAACATGCACCAACATCTGTTGTAACAACTGGAATTCCAGCTGCAAATGCCTCTAAAATTACAAGCGGCTGTCCTTCACTAACGCTTGATAATAATAATACATTTAATTTAGGATAATAATCAAGAACATTTACTTTACCTGTAAACTCTATAGTATCTTCCAATTTAAACAATCTAATCATCTGTTTACATTCTTCATAGTATTCTTTCTCTTCATCTGTTGGACCTATTATATACAATTTAAAATTTTTTATTTTTTCCTTGACCATTTTGGCTGCTTTTATCGCCGTTTTTATATCTTTTATTTCAACTACTCTCCCAACAAGTCCTACAATAAACGGATCTTTTTCTTCTCTATATTTTAATTTTGAAAATCTATCGTAATCTATGCCATTTGGGATTACCTGCATTTTGGATTCATCTTCACATAATTCCTTTTCAAACATTTGATTTTTGCTAAATAATGTTGTTATCTGTTTTGATCCTTTATATACCAGAGAACTAATAGTATTAAATAATTTTATCCATGCTGTTCTATATTCATCCTTTATCCAATTTGCCTTTAATACTTCTAATTGCCTTTCCCTGTGATATATACCATGTTCTGTCAAAATCACAGGAATATTGTATTTCAAACCATTCATAATTGCACTAATTCCAGCATAACCAGTAGTAATTGTATGATAAACATCGCATTTTGGAAGATCTACTGTCATGGAGTTTAAAAAAGGAAGCAACATTGATTGCAATGTCCAGTAATAATTTGTAAAGTTTTCATATGGAATATATGATTTATAGAAGTTTAGCATTGTTTCCCAATAATATTTTGTCTTTAAGATAGAAGTAAAATCATAATCGGAATAATCCTTAAACAAATTATACAATTTCTGAGCCATAACCCTTTCGTCAAAGGGATAAATAATAATCTTTCCCAATTTATTTAAAAAATCATCAGGAATTTTTTTCTTTTTGGAAAAATCATATTTGGCAAATAAAAAGTATTCAAAATAGTCTACAACATTTTCTGGAAATTTATATTTTGGATATCGTAATTTAGGAACATCCCCAATTTGTATTACACAAAAATCAACGTCTTTCATTGATTTCATTAAAGTATTTCCCCAGCTGGATACCCCACCTGTAACATATGGATATGTTCCTTCAAATATTATTCCTACTTTCATATTTTCCCCTCAATTCAATGTTCTGTTAATACTTCGAGAATTTTAGAAAATTTTATTTTTTCAAATTCATTTGATTTTTCTATTATGTAATTCATTAACCTTTCATCCTTTGTTAAAAGATACAGAGAAACCTTTTCATTAAAGGATAAATCATCTATATACTCATAATTTTTTGAATCTTCCAATAATTGTTTTATATGGCTCAAAAGATATTTTATTTTTAGATCATGTGCATATTCAAGAGTTTTATTATCCTCAAGGTTTTTTGATATCAATATAAGCTGATTAATATAAGTTAATACATTTTCATCATTTAAAGATATATGTTTTAATTTTGATAATAATTCAAGTTGTTTTATATACACACTTCTTTTATTCCACGGAAAATCATTTATTTGCCTGGAACTTAAAGATGTATTGGCATTTTTATTTATTATTATTACAAGAAATATCAATCCCAGAACTACTGCAAATAAAAGATTATATGCGCTAAATATCTTTTTAAGATTTTCTTTCATTTTAATTTATCCTCCCAATAAGAATTTTAATGCTTCACTTTCAGGTTTAAAACCCAATAATATATAATCAGACACCAATCTTTGAACATTCTTTGGCTTTTTTCGTTTTATATAATAAAATATAGCATATTCCATTATTTTTTGTGCTTTGAAGTTTTTTATTTTATCTTCAAGTACCTCTTCCAGTTCATTATATTCCTCTAATAATTCCAGCGTTTTTAAAAGATATAATATTAGTTCCGGACTTTCTGGAAACACATGAACTGCTGTTCTGAGTATTAAAGCACTTTGCCATAAGATTTCCTGTTTATGTTCTCCTGCTAAAAATCCAGATTTTGCATAGTAATATGAAAATTTACCAAAATTTATATAATCCTCCAGCGTATTTAAATTTTCATAATAATATGATATCTTCTCAATAAGAAAATTCTCAAGATTTGTAATTGCATCAGATGCATATAACACTACATCAGGATGTTCATCTATTTTTATTGCTTCATTTAATAAATGAATCCCTGTAGAAAAATCTATAGCTTCATTTTTTATTGCATCATACACCAATCTTACAACAAATTTTCTTTGTTCAGGATCACCGTATTTTAAAACTATCATAAACGGTGCAAGATCCACCGAAGAAAAATTTACCCTTTCGCTTTCCTCTTCTTTTTTTTCTGATATTTCAACTGGTTTATATCTGGATTCTATTTTAATATTCTGCAAATATTGAATAAAAGGAAAAAACGGAAAGAAAAGAACAAAAAAAGGAAGTTTTTTAAAAATATCAGAATATCTTTTTTTATATGAATACGAAATAATTATTGCTAAAAGAAAATATATGGCTATAAATAAATAGCCATATTTGTTATTTTTTATTATAAAAATTAACCCTAAAGTTCCAGATAATATAGAAAGGATAAGTATTATAATTTCTTTTCGCATTTTCATTCTTTTGAATAAGCCTCCAAAACCTTTATGCTTTTTATTTTTTCAATATTTTCGAGAACTCTTTTTAATCCTGTTTTACCACATGATGTTAAAATAATAGCGCCTTTTTTATCTTCTGGATCATAAAAAACAAAGTCTGTATCTCTAATTATCTTTCTATATTTTTCTATTTCAACATTTTGAGTAACTGTAAAATAAATTATAGAATAAGGAATTTCAAAACGTTTTCTCCTCTCTTCTATGTATTTAAGGGTAATTTCAAACTCCTCATATGGTTTTATAAACATTTCCTCATCTGATTCTGCCAATTCTTTAGATGCCATTAACAACGTGCTAAGCCAGTCTGATAATATCTTTAAATATGTTTCTGTATTTTTATTAACCTTTTCTGGATCAATAAGTTCAATAATAACAAAACCGAGAATATTCTTTCCAGCTGAAATAGATACAGCCATTGCCGGTTCAAACTCAAAGTTATACTCCATTTCTGTAAGATAAAGAACATTTACATTTGCAGCACCAAATTCTTTTGCCATTGAGATAACGACAGATTTTTCAATATCAAATGAATTTGGAAGATACTGTGGCCCTTTTCTAACTCTCATTCTTAAAAAATTATTTTTACTTAACGTGTAAATTGAAACTGTCGTAGCTTCAATAAAATCAAAGATAAGGTCTATGGATTCGTTAAATATATCTTCTGCACTTTCATAATCTATTTCCTTTAATCTTTCAACTAATAGTGAAACTCCCTTTCTTTCAAGAACAAGCTTTTTCTCAAGATCTACAGTAACGTTTTTATATTTTCTAATTTCATTTTCAAGATCTTTTACCTTTTCATTTAAAACCTTTATTCTTTCATCTCTATTTTCAATTTCCTGTATATACATATCTCTAAAAAAACCTATTATAAAACTCAATGAAAATGTAAAAAGCGGTATTTTTAAAATTTGCCAGCTAACTATAAGCCCCGTAAAATTTTCCTTTGCCTGAATATATAATGAAAAAAAGAGATATGCTGTACTTAAAAAACCTGAAACCAGCGCAAGGTTAATACCATATCTTATAGCTATAAACAAAGAAAAAATAAAATACGGATTTGGATCAATAAACGCATATCCAAAATATTTTCCATATATGTCAACGATTAATATTAATGTATATATAATAAATAATTCTATATAACCATAATAACCTTTCTTCTTCGCCATTATTATTCCCCCACAGCACCATGTCTTGCTTTTATCGAATATAAATTAGCAAATCTTACTATTTTCTTCTCCAGTTTATAATTAACATTTAAAAATTTCATTCCATATATATTTTCTTTATATAAATTCTGCCCTAAACTTCTAACAACCATCGTTTCAATATCCTCTAGTATTAAATCATCTGTTATTGTCAGGTTTTTTAATATATATCTTTTATCTTTTTCCAGCGTACTTTTTGTTATAATTTGCATTCCACCAGCACTAAAATCCCTTGTCTCAAATCTAATTTTTTTATTATTTTCTTCATCAAGTAATATCCCCTCTCTTATTATGGAAACTCTAAAAAACATTCTTTTTTGAATTCTATACGCAATACGTGGAAGATAGATAATAATACCTTCCATACTATTTTTTAAAATATGAGATTTAAATAAAACACTCGCTGAAAAATCATAAAATCTAATTATTATTTTTTCCCTGCTATATGTTTCTATCTTTCGATTTTTATGATAAGGTGGAAGTATTACTGCGATCCTTTTCTGAAAACTCATATCAAGTATTCTGCTATTTGCTACAATATGTTGTTCGGGAAATTCAACATCTATTAAATCCCCAGGATACAGTAATTTTCTTAGATTAACTTTTTCGATAAATACATTTTCGTTGTAAGTCATTCTATCCCGCCTTTTTGTAATTATATCATTTTAATGTTAATCATAGTTCTCCAATTATACATACTAATATATTTTTCTATTTAAATCATACTCTATCCTTTTATTAATCGTAGATTTTAATCTATATATTTAATAAAAAAATGCCCCAAAAGGGGCATTATTATTTTTGTTATATTGCTCTTTTTACTTTACCAGCCTTTAAACAACTTGTACATACATTCATTCTCTTAATTGTTCCATCTTCTAAAACAACTTTAACCTTTTGAATATTTGGTTTCCACCATCTTCTTGTGGTTACCTTTGAATGAGCAACATAGTTTCCAGCTGTTGGTCTTTTTCCACACACTTCACATACTCTTGCCATTTTCATCAGCCTCCTGTTTATGTTATTTTATTTTATTATTTTTTGAAAATTATACCGTATATATTATATACAAAAAGATGAAATTAATATTTAAATAAAGTTAATTTTATTCGTCGGATTCCATTAATTTTTCTTCATCTTCAAATTTCATTGGTCTAACAATTGGATACGGGATAACATCCCTGATTGTTTCAGCACCTGTTAAGAACATAATAAATCTGTCTATACCTATTCCCAATCCACCTGTTGGAGGTAATCCATATTCAAGTGCTCTAATGAAATCAAGATCCATCATTTGTGCTTCTTCATCACCTTTTTCCTTCATTTCAACCTGTTTTTTAAATCTCTGAAGCTGATCAACTGGATCATTTAATTCACTAAATGCATTTGCAAGTTCTCTTCCATATATTAT
This sequence comes from Marinitoga sp. 1138, assembly GCF_013363265.1. Classification (NCBI taxonomy): domain Bacteria; kingdom Thermotogati; phylum Thermotogota; class Thermotogae; order Petrotogales; family Petrotogaceae; genus Marinitoga; species Marinitoga sp. 1138. The sequence continues at coordinate 8,734 of NZ_LBFA01000026.1, read as the reverse complement.
TAATTCAAATCTTTCTGTAACCCTTGGATCTTCCCTATGTCTTTTTGCAAGAGGTGAAATTTCAACAGGATGTTCTAAAACAAATGTTGGTTGTACAATTTTATCCTCTACCAATGACCATAATTCATCTATATAATGTGCTTTATCTTCAAATTCCACTTCCACACCATGATCCTTTAATACCTGAGACAACTTTTCATCTGGATCTTCTAATATATCAACACCAAGATGTTCTTTTATAAAATCTCTCATTTTTACTCTTTTAAACGGAGGTTTAAAATCAATCTCTACACCATCATATACAATCTTTGTTGTTCCGTGGATTTTTTCAACAACATATGATAATACTTCTTCTGTTATTCTCATCATATCTGTATAATCAGCATAAGCCTGATACAATTCCATCATTGTAAACTCAGGATTATGCTTATATGAAACACCTTCATTTCTAAAATTCTTACCAATTTCAAAAATCTTTTCCATTCCACCAACTACTAATCTCTTTAAATATAATTCTGGTGCAATTCTTAAATACATATCAACATCATAAACATTTAAATGTGTTACAAATGGTCTTGCATTTGCACCACCAAGTATTGGATGTAATGTAGGTGTTTCAACTTCTGTAAACCCTTTCGAATATAAGAATTCCCTGATATACCTAATTGCTTTAAATCTTGTAACAAAAGTTTTTAAACTTTCATCATTTGCTATCATATCTACATATCTCTGTCTATATCTAACTTCTCTATCCTTTAAACCATGCCATTTTTCCGGTAATGGTCTTAATGCTTTTGATAAAATTTCAAAATCAAGAACAAGTATTGTTAACTCACCTGTATGAGTTTTAAATGGGAATCCTTCTACTCCAACCCAATCTCCAATATCCATATATTTCTTAAATTCATTGAATTTTTCTTCTCCAACTTTATCTTTTCTAATATACGCCTGAATTCTTCCTGTATCGTCTTTTAAAACCAAAAATGCTGATTTACCGTGTTTTCTAATTGACATTACTCTTCCGGCAAATTTAAAAACTTCCTCTTCTTTTAATTCACCAGATTCAATATTTCCATACTTTTCTTTAATTTCTTCAACTTTCATTTCTTTATCGAATCTGTAAGGGTAAGGATTCTTCCCTTCTTTTCTAATTTCTTCAATTAATTCTAATCTCTGTTTTCTTACGTCGCTCAAATCAAGCACCTCCATATTTCAATATAGCAATAATTTCAAGTTCCTTTATCTTATTAGATGGAGTTTTGAACTTTACCTTATCTCCTATCCTCTTTTTCAACAATGCCTTACCTAATGGTGAATCTGAACTGATCTTTTTTGGTTCTGAAAAAATGTCTGCTTCCTGAGAATTAACTATTTTATATGTTTCTTCTATATTCTTTGATAAATCTCTAACTATAACAGTATTCCCAAGATTTATCTCTTCAGTGTTACTTTCTGACTCATCAATTATTTCAGCATTTTCAAGTATATAATCAATTTCTTTAATTCTTGAATCTATTTTACCCTGTTCATTCTTTGCTTCTTCATATTCACTATTTTCTGAAAGGTCTCCCAATTCCCTTGCTTCTTTAATTCTTTCTGCAATTTCTGTCATCAATTTATTTTTCAACTCTTCTTTTTCTTTAACAAGACTTTCATAACCTTCTCTGGTTAATTGTATTTTTTCTCCTGGAACCATATTTGAACCTCCTTAATTAATTATTTTCTTCTTTTTTTCTTAAATCATTGATTATTTTAACGAAATGATCTAAATCTCCAAATTCCTTATATACCGATGCAAATCTTACATATGCAACATGATCCAATTCTTTTAACCTTTTCATCACAAGATCTCCTATTTTAGCGCTTTCTATCTCAGAAGTTCCCATCTTTCTAATTTCTTCTTCTATCTGACCTGCAACATTTTCCAATTGTTCATAACTTATTGAACGTTTATGACATGCTTTGATTAATCCATCTAAAATTTTCTGTCTATCAAACAATTCTCTTTCTCCATTTTTCTTTATAACAAAAACCTTATGCATTTCATATCGTTCATATGTGGTAAATCTACTATTACATTTTAAACATTCTCTACGCCTTCTTGTAACAGTTCCATCTGCAATTGTTCTGGAATCAAGCACTCTTGTTTCATCATGTCCACAGTAAGGGCATTTCATTCTATTTCACCCCTTTTTATTTTCGAAGCAATTTTTGATATTTTCTTCATTTTATAATAAAGCGTAGATTTTGAAATGTTCAAACTTTCTGCCATTTCACTTAAACTTTCGCTTTCATTATCCAATCTATAAAGAGCTATTTCTCTTAAATCATCAGGAAGATTTTCCAGCCCCATCTTTTCAGCTATTATTTCTATATCTTCAATCTGTTTAGAAGCGCTTTCTGCTGTTTTTGTCGCATTTGCTGAAATAAAGTTAAAGGTTCGCGAGACATTGCTTTTTAATTCGCGAACTTTTATTGTATTTGATATCTTTTCCACTGATTTGTGGGCTCCAAGTAATTCAAGTGTATTCAATATATCCTTAGACGATTTCACGTATATCTTTATTTTATTATTTTTTGTTATATAATTGGCTTTGATTCCAATAAGATTTTGTAAATTTTCTATTATAATTTGCGCAAACTCCTCAGAAAAATCTGAATAAAACTCAAGATGATAATTTTTTGTAATGGAAACCGAACCACAACTTAAAAATAATCCCTTTAAAAATATACCAAAAATATATGGATCATCTGATATATATTCAGGCACTTTATCTGAAAATAAATCTATCCCCTTTTCTTCAAAAATCATTTTAGCATGCATCAAATTAAAAATCAATTCCCCCATTCGTCCAATATGTAAGCGTTTTTCATTCTTTATATAAGTTGTTATCCATTCACCAAATATTTCTTTGGAAATTTTATATAATCTTTTTAAAGTATTCATTGAAGAAATTGATATTTTTAAATATCTGTTATTTTCCTCAATAACAAAACTTCCTTTTCCTTTTATAAATCCATATAATTCAACTTCAGGATATTCTATTTTCGACATTATCAATTCCATTTTTACCTCTTCAGAAAAAACAGACATTTTTATCACCTATTAATATCTCTATGTTCAATAGAAGCTTTTACACCTTTTTTAATTAATGCTGAGTATAATCTTTCTGCAATATATACAGAACGATGTTTTCCACCTGTACATGCTATTCCAACATTAATTGAAACACGTCCAGTTGAAGAATACCATTCCTGAACCTTTGAAATAAAATCAAATATTTTTTCAAAAGTTTCATTGGTTTCTGGGAAATGTTCCAGAAACTCCTGTATTTCCTTATCCTTCCCGGTTAAAACATACAATTCTTTTATATAATACGGATTCGATAAAAATCTAACATCAAATAAATAATCCAGATCATTTGGAACTCCATATTTAAAACCAAAACTTATTATCTTTACAGCTGTGGAATATTTCTGTTTCTTTTGCTCTATTAATTCAAGAACCTTTTCTCTAAAATCTTTGGGTTCAAGATTGGTAGTATCTATAATAATATCAGAAATTTCCTTTATTGGTGTCATTAATTCAATTTCTTTTTCTATTGCTTTTTCAAGTGATGGTTGTAAATCCTGCAAAGGATGCTTCCTTCTTGATTTTTTAAATCTTATTTTTATTGTTTCAGGTGATGAATCAAGAAAAATTACCCTGAAATCTATATTTTTATTTTTTTTCTTTTGAAGCTTTAATACTGCTTTTTTCAATTCATCAGGTGCATTCCAGCGAATATCACTAACAAAAGCTATATTTTCTATATCGGTACTTCCCAAAATCATATTCATAAATTCTTCAATTAGATGTGGTGGAACATTATCAACTGTATAGAATTTTATATCTTCAAGTATCTTTAAAATAGTTGTTTTGCCTGCCCCGGACAAACCGGTAATCAACAATACATTTCTCTGTTTCATATTTCCACCCCCATCTCCCCAAAAACTTTATGAATATATGAAATTTTATAATTATTCTTCCCTAAAATTCTTTCAACATTGTATTTAAATTTATTAATATATCCCGAAACATAAAAAGTAATTTGCGGTATATCATTAAAATACGGAATATCATTTCTTACATAATCAACTATATAATCAGCTGGGTCAATTATTTCTCCTATTACTGCTTTTTTTATGTGTTTTTCCAATATTGGATAATGGGTACATCCTAACAAAATTTTACTAAATTTTTTTTGATTTTTCAAATAAAAATTTACTATAGACTCTGCTATGGGTCCATGCCAGATCCCTTCTTCTATTAATGGTACAAATAAAGGACATGGAATCTCTTTAAGCTTTTTTACATCTTTTGACAATATTAATTCTCTATATGTTCCCGTATTAATAGTATTTTCAGTTGCCAGCAATAAAACTTCATCATTTTTTTTAATTGACCTTACTGCATTTTTTAATATGCTAATATACTTAAAATTATATTTATTCATATTCATATATCCACGAGTGATTAAAGAATCCGATGTATTACATGCAGCAATAACAATATCCAGGTTGTTTGAATCGTAGAATTCAAACAACTCCTCTAATACAGATATTATTTTATTTACAGGTTTTGAACCATAAGGAACATTTAATGTATCTCCAAAATAAAAATACTGGTGGCCTCCAAAATTCCCGACCACCTTTTTTAATACGGTTAATCCGCCTATTCCAGAATCAAAAAAACCTATTTTCATTGTTTACACCCCATTATTCCTTTTTGCGGGAGACATCAGAGGCTTTGGAAATTAATTTTTTTAATCCTTTCTTTAATTCTATCTTTTCAAGATGCTCATTTAATAGCAGGTAAAGCAATATGTGCACAGGCTCCATATTGCTTGCTTGACTGTATATATTTTCAACATCTTTTTTTATATTATCAAGAATTTCATTTACAATTTCTTCCGGTTCATCAGTAAGAAATTCATATGTTTGTCCAAGGAAATCAAAATGTATTTTTTTCAGCCTCTTATCTCCCACAAATGTCACCGCCTAAAATTTTACCATTTCTGTTCTTCATATCCCTGATTTTCGTGAGATTCTGCAGAAGGATTTTCAACAGTTTCTTCAACAACCTCATTTACAACCTCTTCCACTTCATCACCAATAATTTCCTTTAACTTATAATTAATTTCCTGAATATACTTTTCTGTTTCTTCTTCTTTTCTTTTTAATTCTTCAAGTTGTGATTTCAATTCATCTCTTTCTCTTGATAATTTTTCATATTCAGCATATAATTCATCATTTTCCTTTTTTAAGGCTTCTTTTTCTTCTTTTACCTTTTTATATTTTTCTGCGAGATTTTCAATAACCTTTTCTAATTCTTTTAAAAGTTCCATAATAATCAACCCCCTTAATTTTTTCGTCATTAAATTTTTCTATATTTTTTTAAGAAATCCTGGTAGAATTATACCACAAAAATTTTCAGAAATCATAATTCTGTGTTATAATATTGTAGAAAAAATATATCGGAGGTGAAGTTTTCATGAATTTTAATAGCATAAAAGAAATTTTATTATTTGGTCCACCAGAAGCAGCTGCGGCTCCACAAACCGCAACAACAGCGCAAACAGGAAGTATTTGGGGGTTACTATTCCCATTATTACTTATGTTTGGTTTAATGTATTTCTTAATTATAATGCCACAGAAAAAACAGGAAAAGAAACACAAAGAAATGATCTCAAAGTTAAAAAAGGATGATAAAATCCTTACACAATCAGGTATCATTGGTAAAATTGTAAACATAAACAACGATTTCATAAGAATTAGAACTGCAGATAGAACAGAACTTGATATTACAAAAAATTCTGTAGTAGCAGTTTTATCAAAATCCAACAAAGAAGATAATAAAGAAAACAGCAAAAAATAGTCAAGGGGGTAGATTTTCTTGAAAGCACACAAAGTTAGAGTAACCGTTTCAGTACTTGTTTTTGTAGCAGCTTTATTGATGTTTTTCTGGCCAACAGGCACTAACAACAACGAAGAAGGTATTTTAAAGTATTTTTCAAATATCAAGCTCGGGCTTGATATTAAAGGCGGAAGTATGCTTGAATATGATATGAAGCTGGATGAAGGAACAGATCCTAACGAAATTATTGACAACGTTATCCTCGTATTAAGAAAAAGATTGGATGCAGCTGGATATACAGAAGCAGTTGTTTCAAAAGTTGTTAGTGGAAACAAAATAAGGGTTAGGGTGGAAATCCCCGGTATTACAGACATAGAAACAGCAGAAAAATTAATTGGTAGTAGAGGTAAATTATATTTTGCCGAAGTTATTGATGTTCAAACCTCAGATGCAAAACCTGAAATTAGAAGAAATAGATATGTAACCATAAATGGAAAAGATGAACCTTTATATGATTATGTAAGAGATATGTATGATGAAACAACATGGTATAAAGTACAGAAGATATTTACATTTGGTAAAGAACCATTTGAATTTACAGGAACAGATGTTGTTGATGCAAATGCAGATATCAACACAAGAGAAAAAGGTTTTCTTGTTAACTTAAAATTCAGTTCACAGGGAAGCAAAAAATTCGAATTAATTACAGGTAATCTCGTAGGAAAAAGATTGGCTATTATTCTTGATAACAGAGTTATAATTGCTCCAGTTGTTAACCAGAAAATAACAAGCAGTTCTGCTGTTATTGAAGGAATTCAGACTATTGACGAAGCAAGAAATGTTGCTGCTTTAATTAAAGCTGGAAATCTTCCTGTAGATCTTGTTAAATTCCAGGAAAGAACAACTGGACCAACATTGGGTAAAGATGTTGTTGAAACAATAGTAAAAGCAGGTTTATTAGGACTTGCAGTTGTTATGGTTTATATGATTGTATTCTATGGTTGGATGGGTGTAGTTGCAGATATTGCTTTAATATTCAACTCTGTATTATTACTCGGTGTTTTAGCCGGAACACACGCAATTCTTACATTACCTGGTCTTGCTGGTATTATCTTAACTTTTGGTACAACAGTTGATGGTAATGTTATTATTTATGAAAGAATTAAAGAAGAATTAAGACACGGAAGACCTCCTCTAACAGCCGTTAGATTTGGTTTTGATAAGGCTTTCTGGACATTATTTGATGCTAACTTAACCACAGTATTAGCCGGTGTTGTATTATACTACTTTGCAACTGGTACAGTAAGAGGATTTGCTATTACTTTAATTATTGGTGTTCTTGGTAGTATGTTTACAAACCTCGTTGTATCAAGGTCTATTCTTGAAACAACAAGTCATCTAATCAACGTGAAGAAGTACCAGAAAACGGCTGTAAAGGAGGGAAACTAATGATTGATTTCGTTGGAAAAAGAAAACTATTTATAACGCTCTCTCTATTATTAATATTGGCAAGTTTAATTTTTGTATTTACAAAAGGTTTTAATCTCGGTGTTGATTTTGCCGGTGGAACAGAATTTGTTATTTCAGCTGACAAAGAATTAAAAATAGATGAAATAAGAAATGTATTAACAGATATAAATTCTAACTATGCAACAGCAAAGATAGTAAAACTCAAAAACCTAAATGTTGAAAATGCAAGTTTATTTCAATATTCAATTGTTTTAAAAGAATCATTATCAGGTTCCACAGCATTAAAGGAAAACTTAATAAAAACAATGAAAAATTCATTTAAAGAAAAAGGCATAACAATAGATTTTCTTGAATTCAACGATGTTTCAGGTTATGCTGCAGAAGAAATTAAGTCATATGCATGGTATGCTGTTATTATTTCTTTAGTATTATTATTGGCTTACATCACATTAAGATTTAAATTCTCATTTGGTGTAGGTGCTATTATTGCTCTTGCACATGATATAATAATTACTCTTGGTTTTTATTCATTATTCGGCATTGAAATTAATGTAGCAGCCATTGCAGCATTCCTAACACTTGCAGGTTATTCATTAAACGATACTATTGTTGTATATGATAAAATCAGAGAAAATATGAAGAAATTAAGAGGTAAAAAAGATATAGAAGAAATAGTTAATATTAGTATAAACGAAGTTATTGTTAGATCATTAAATACATCTATTACAACATTCCTTGTTGTATTGCCAATTCTTCTCTGGGGCGGAAAGGCAATTGCTCCATTTGCATTTGGTCTTGCAATAGGTGTTATAGTTGGTACATATTCATCACTTTACATTGCAAGTCCTATTGTTATTAACTGGATCAAAAAATCAAAGGTATATTGATATTTATTACAAAAACCCTCCTATTGGAGGGTTTTTGTATTTTTATTATATAAAGAAAAAGGGCGAATCCCTTCGCCCTTTTATTACGCCTGGATTGAATTATTAAATTAAATATTATTATCTCAATAATTGTAAAGCCTGTTGTGGTAATTGATTTGCCTGTGATAACATTGCTGTTCCACTCTGCAACAAGATCTGCTGCCTTGTGTACTCTGCCATTACCTTTGCAACATCTGCGTCTCTGATACGTGATTCTGCTGCTGTTAAGTTTTCTGATGCTACTCCTAAGTTCTTAATTGTATGTTCAAGTCTGTTTTGAACTGCACCAAGTTTTGCCCTGAATGCCGATACTTTATATACTGCAGCATCTATAGCACTTATTGCAAATTCTGCATCTTTTTGTGAATCAATCTTTATTTGAGTTGTAATTCCTATATCATCTGCTTTCATACTTTCAAATCCAATTGTTATTGTTTGACCT